>JAYVMM010000480.1:0-2066 GCA_043758975.1 Planctomycetota bacterium
ACGAGATACTCGGAATTCTCGGACAGGGCGGGATGGGAATCGTGTACCGCGCACAGGACAAGCGCATGGGCCGCGAGGTCGCGATCAAGACGGTGACGGAGGACTTCAGCAAGGACACGACGATGCTGGAGCGGTTTTACTCTGAGGCCGAGAAGACCGGACGGCTGAAGCATCCAAATATCGTTACGGTATACGACCTGGGTGAGCAGGACGGCATGCCGTACATCGTCATGGAGCTGGTGGACGGGGAAGACCTTTCGACCATCCTGCGCCGGAGTGGCACACTGCCGCCTCGTCAGGTCGCACGGATCGGCGCTGGCGTCGCCCGGGCACTGGCCGCGGCCCACGCCCGGGGCCTTGTCCATCGCGACATCAAGCCCGGCAACATGATGGTGACCAAGAAGGGCCTGCTCAAGCTGATGGACTTCGGCCTGGTGCGCCTGGCGCGCAGCGATGACACCGGGCTGACCATGGCCGGCACCATCATGGGCACGGTCAGCTACTTCAGCCCCGAGCAGGGGCGCGGCGAGCGCTGCGACTCGCGCACCGACATCTACGCCCTCGGCATCGTCTACTACGAGCTGCTCATCGGCAAGCTGCCCTTCACCGGCGGCGACGCCACCTCGGTGATCTACCAGCACATCCACGCCTCGCCGCGCCCGCCCAAGGAGATCGACCCGACCATCTCCGAGGATGTCCAGGCGGTGGTGCTCAAGTGCATGCAGAAGGATCCCGCCCAGCGCTACCAGACCGCTGCCGAGCTGCTCGCCGACCTCGATGCGCTGGCCAGCGGACGCCACCCGGCCACCGCCTTCATCGACCCCGCGGCGCTGCGCCACGGCGGCGCGGTGGTCAAGACCGGGCTCTTCGCCGCCGAGCGCCGCCGCCGCGCGGTCCTGGTGGCGGTGGTGGTGCTGGCGCTGCTGGGCTGCGGCTGGTTCGCTTTCCAGCAGGCCGGCGCCGGCAAGGCCCTGACCTCGGTGCCGGGCCCGGAGAACATCGCCCAGGCGCCCACGCCGCCGTCGGCGACCGCGCACGATCCCGCGGTGTTAGCGCCAGCGCCCGGGGACACCGGCGCGGGCGCGCTCGCTCGCGCCAAAGCCGCGCTGAGTGCCGACGACCTCGCCGGCGCGCACATCATCATCGACCAGGCGCGCAAGGAGCACATCGGCGAGGCGGAGTGGACCGCGGTGGGCAAGGAGCTCGACCGCGCCGACGGCGAGCATGCCCTCGTGCGCGCCAAGATCGCGCTCGCCAACGGCGATCTCGATGGCGCCGGGCGCGAGACCGCCACCGCCCAGAGCCTGCTCGGCGACGCGCCGGCGGCGGCCGCACTCCATGCCCAGCTGGTCGCGCGCCTGGGCGCGCGCAAGGTCTATGCCCACCAGCTCGAGGAGGCCGAGAACCTGATCAGCGACGGCAACCCCGGCAAGGCCGAGGAGCTGCTGACCAAGCTCGCCGCCGCGCTGCCCGGCGACGCCGCGGTCGAGAACGCCCTGCGCCGGGCGCGCAAGATGCACGAGGACCAGGCGGCGATCGAGAAGGCGGTCAATACCCAGCTCGAGGTCGCTGACCAGGCGCTCGCGCGCAAGGACCTCGACAGCGCGCAGATCGGCTACACCGCGGCCAAGCAGCTCGACCCCAAGAGCCAGCGCGCCAGCGCCGGGATCAAGGAGGTCGACACCCTCAAGGGCAAGGTCGCGCAGCTGCGCGGGCTGTTCGAGCAAGCACTCAAGGCCAAGGACCTGCCGGGCGCACAGAAGCAGCTCGATGCCCTGCGTGCGCTCGTACCCGGTAGCCCGACCCTGGTGCTGGCCGAGAACGACTTCAGCAACTCCAAGCTCAGTGAGGAGGTGCAGGCCAAGGTGGCGGCGGAGAAGGCGCTGCAGCTGACCGGCCAGGCGGCGGCGCTGTCGAACCGCATCGACGACCAGGGCCAGGCCCTGCCCGAGCTCGAGCAAGCGGTCAAGGACTTCATCGCCAAAGCCGGCGCCGAGCATCCCCAGCACGCTTTCCTCGAACAGAAGCTCGAGGACCGCCGGCAGCGCGTGCAGCTGACAGCGGCG
>JAYVMM010000481.1:0-3020 GCA_043758975.1 Planctomycetota bacterium
GACCGTCCGGGTGCCGATGCCCGACCGCTCGATCCGGCCCACCTGGTGGCCCTTGCCGAGAGCATCAGCCGGCTCGGCCTGATCACCCCGGTCACCGTCGACCGCCAGCACCGCCTGATCGCCGGCGGCCACCGCCGCGCCGCCCTGCGCCTGCTCGCCCTCACCGGGGCAAAGCGCGAGGACGCCTTCCGCCCGCTGCTCGCGGCCTTTCCCGCCACCGCCCGCGCCGGCTTCGAGGCTCCGGCGGTGCGTGCGCTGCGCGCGCGCCTGGCCGGACTGCCGGTGCGCAGCGCGCCGGTGCCGGTCTACCTGATGGAGATCGATGCCAGCGCGGAGCCCGATCTCGCACTGCGCATCGAGGTGGCGGAGAACGAGCACCGCCGGCAGTACTCGCGCGCCCAGGTGCTCGCCCTGGCGCAGCGCCTGCGCGACAGCGGCTTCAAGGATACCCCCGGTCGGCCCAAGGCCGGCGAGCGCGCGCTGCGCCCGGAGCTGATCGAGGTCTTCGGCATTTCGCGCGCGACCGTCACCCGCTACCTGCGTACGCGTGACGGTGTCCTGGTGCCGCCGGTGCCGACACGCCCGGCGCGCTTCGCCCGCGTGCGCCGCGAGCTGCGCCTGGCCCTGCCGCTGATGTCCAGCGAGGCGGCGGCGGTGGCCCAGCGCCTGGACGAGTTGTTGGCGGTAGCGGTGGCGGCAGCGCAGGAGCGCGCTCAGGCGGCAGCGGTTTCCCTGGCGGCGAGCCTGAAGTCGGCCCTTGCCACCCCCGCTCCGATGCCGTCCGACGACCGCGGGCCGGCGGCGCCGACCGGCGGGCGATAAAGGGCTCATCTGAGCCCTTTATCGTCCATCTCCTCCTCATCATGTGCTCTCGCCACGACGTACTACGTCGTGTGGACCACGTGCCGTGGGGGATGGCCGTCGCCTCGCGAGCCACGTTCAGGACGCTGTGAAAGTGATCCTGGCCGGGCTGGCGGGGGTACGGGATCCCACTCGATAAAGGGCTCAGCTGAGCCCTTTATCCCGGGATCCATTCCCCTCCGGGGCGGGTGACGCGGAGTTCGGAACTGGGACGCTGGCAGCCGAAAAGGGCTCAGGTGAGCCCTTTTCCCGACCGCACCATTCAGGCCAGGGGTTTGATGTCGCCGGCGTTGGCCTGCTTGATGATGCGATCCATGATGGCGACCACGCGCTGGAAATGGTCGTGGCTGTCGAAATGCAGGGTCACCGCGCCTTTGCCATTGCGCTCGGTCACCGAAACGCGGGTGCCAAAGAGGTGGAACAGGTTGGTCTCGAGCTCCTTGACGTGGGCGCTGGTGGTGCGCTTGGGCGTGCTGGAGGCAGGTGGGCCCTGCTTGGCGAGGCGTTCGACGGCGCGCACCGAGAGGCCCTGCTCAACCGTCTGTTGGGCCACCGAGCGCTGCCAGTCCGGTGCGGTGATGCCGGCGAGGGCCTTGGCATGGCCGGCGGACAGAGCGCCGGAGACGATCCAGGCCTTCAGTTCTGGCGATAATGTAAGCAATCGAATACAATTGCTGATGCTGCTCCGTTCCTTGTTCAGGCGATCCGCCAGCACCTCATGGGTGAGCTGGTGCTGATCGATCAGGGCCTGGTAGGCCAGGGCGAGCTCAATGGCATTGAGATTCTCGCGTTGGATGTTCTCGATCAGGCGCAGTTCGGCGACGTGCTGGGGATTGGTCTCATCCCGCACGACGACCGGTATCCGGGTCAGGCCGGCGAGCTTGGCGGCGCGCAGGCGGCGCTCGCCGGAAAGGACTTCGTAGCCGCTGTCGCGCTTGATGACCACGATCGGCTGCAGGATGCCGTGCTGGCGCACGCTCGCAGCCAGTTCCTGCAGGGCCTGGGCATCGAAATCCTGGCGTGGATTCGCGCTCGGTGGCAAGACCAGGGCGAGATCGACCTCGAGGTAGCCCTTGATGGGTTCGCGGCGCACGGTCTTGGCGACGACCTCGCTCAGGCTGCGTCCCAGGCTGTTATCGCTTAATGCCATGGAGGAGCTCCCGGGCGGCGGCGAGGTAGGCCACGCCGCCGCGGCTCAAAGGGTCGTAATCGAGGATGGTCTTGCCATGCGATGGCGCCGCCGCCAGTGCGACATCGCGGGGGATCACGGCGGCGAAGGTGGTGTCGGCGAAATGCTGGCGGATCTCGCGTTCGACATGGTAGGCGAGGGGGTAGTGCTCATCGAACATGGTCAGCAGGATGCCACGCAAGGCAATGGTGGCCTGCAGCTCGTGGCGGAGATCGTCGACGTAGCGCACCAGGTGGGAGAGCCCTTCCAGGGCGTAGTACTCGCACTGCACCGGGATTATCAGGTCGTCGGCCGCGAGCAGGGCATTGGTGGGCAGCAGGGTGAGATTGGGCGGGCAGTCGATGAAGATCACATCGAAGGCCGTCCGCAGCGGAAGTAGCAACTCGCGCAGCACGAAACGACTGCGGGGCGAGCGCAGGAGCGCCTGTTCCTGCTCAGCCAGATCGGGACCGGCAGTGATCACCGACAACCGCTCCTGGGCGCAGGCCTGAGGTTTGGCCCCACTATAGATCGAAGCCGAGCCGCCGCCGCCCATCAGGACGCTGGAGGCATTGCCCTGGGGGTCGCTATCGATCACCAGGGTGGAAAAACCAGCCAGCGCGGAGAAGGCAGCCAGGTTGACCACGCTGGTGGTCTTGCCGACCCCACCCTTCTGGTTCGAGATGGCGATGACCTGTGCCATGGGGCTCTAGGCCTCTGTTCCACGTGGAACCGGTTCGGAGATCAGCGGGGAGTCGGGAGCGCTGGCCATGGTTCGCGCGGATGGTTCCACGTGGAACACCCCAAAAAATAAGCGAATGATCACAATCGTCGCAGGGTCACAGTTGGTTTCAGGGTCAGCGAACCGCCGTCGATGCTGTGGATGGCGGCGAAGAACGAGCGGCTGGTGAGGGGGTGGGTGACCACGTCGATGGTGGCCCGGCCCTGGGTATCGGGCGCGCCCTGGTGGATGCTCAGGATGCTCACCCCG
>JAYVMM010000482.1:0-5601 GCA_043758975.1 Planctomycetota bacterium
ATTGCGCGCCGAGCTCGGCGAACTGCTGCCGGCGACCGGTCGCCGCGGCTTCCTCCAGCTCACCGGCGCGGCCGCGGTGTTCGCGCTCGCCGGCTGCTACAAGCAGCATCCCGACACCCTGGTGCCCTATCTGCAGCAGCCCGAGGGCAGCACCATCGGCAAGCCGCTCTACTACAGCAGCACCCTGCGCGACAGCGGCCATCCGGTGCCGGTGGTGGTCAAGACCTACGACGGGCGCCCGGTCAAGATCGAGGGCAATCCCGACCATCCGCTCGGGCGCGGGCGCTGCGACACCCTGACCCAGGCCGCGCTGCTCAATCTCTACGATCCCGACCGCGTGCAGGATGGCCCCAAGGCGGTGACCGCCGGGGCGACCGCGCAGCTGCTCTGGAGCGAGCTCGACAAGGCGGTCGGCGCTGCGCTCGCCGCCGGCGGCATCGGCCTGCTCACCGCCGCCTGCGACGGGCCGGCCAACCGCGCCCTGCTGGACGCCTTCAAGGCTGCCTTCGGCGAGCGCGTGCAGCATGCGGTGTGCGATGCGAGCGACCCGTGGGAGCGCGCCCTACGCGGCGGGCGCCTGGTCTGGCGCGCCGACCGCGCCGCACTGATGGTCACCCTGGGCGGCGATTTCGTCGGTGCCGCCTCCAACGGTCTGGCCGAGCAGTGCGAATTCGGCGACTTCCGCCGCCTGCGCAGCGGTGGGCCGCAGGCCGAGATGGGCCAGCTCATCGCCTTCGAATCGACCCTGTCGCAGACCGGTGCGGTGGCCGACCTGCGTGTGCGCACCGATCCGGAGCGCATCGCCTGGGTCGGCTGGGCGCTTGCCGCCGAGGTCGCCAAGGCGCTGAACAAGCCGCTGCCCGCTGGCGTGGCCGAGGCGCTCAATGCCATCCCCACGCACTTCGCGCGCTCCGTGGGCGGCGAGTCCGACACCGCCCGCGCCTCCGCGGTCGCCGCCCCGACCATCGGCGCCAAGCTCGGTCTGCGCACCATCAACGGTCGCGACGCCATCGCCTATACCGCCGAGCGCCTGCTCGCGGTGCACCAGGACGGCAAGGCCAGCCTGGTCTATCCCGGCGCCACCCTCGGCGACGGCCAGCACAGCGTACCGACCTACCAGGCGGCCTACTTCCTCAACACCCTGCTCGGCAACGACGGGGTGACCGTCGATGCCGGCGCGGCAGCCGAGACCGCCGTCGCCGGCGCCAGCCTGGAGGAGCTCCGCCAGGCGCTCGACCAGGGGCGCATCGCCACCCTGCTGGTGGTCGGCTGCAACCCGCTCTACACCGCGCCCTTCCTCGCCCCCGCCTTCGCCAAGGCCAAGACCATCGTCGTGCTCGACGACCGCCTCACCGAGAGCGCGGCGGCAGCCACCCACTTCGCGCCCACCCTGCACGGGCTGGAGAGTTGGGGCGACGCCGAGGCGCGCGCCGGCATCTACAGTCTGCAGCAGCCGACCATCCTGCCGCTGTGGGACTGCCGCGCCGCGCAGGAGAGCCTGATGGCCTTCGCGGTGGCGGCGGGGGTGGCACCGGCGTCCTTCAAGCAGCCGGTGGCCAAGCCCGATCCCGCCCTGCTCAGCGCAGCCTCACGCGCGCCGTTGTGGCAGGCGGTCGCCAACGGCGTGCAGAGCTGGCAGGCCTTCGTCAAGGCGGTGTGGCTGGCCAAGGTCAAGCCCAGGGCCAAGGTCACGGTCGACGACCGCGCCTTCTGGACCAGCGCGCTCGCACGTGGCGTGGTCACCGTGGCAGCGGGTCACGCTGGCGAAGCCTTCGCCGTGACCCGGGTCGTGCTCGCGCCGGAACGCAGTGGCCGTTTCGCCCTGGTGGTGCGCCCGTCGCGCACCGTCGGCGATGGCAGCTGGCTGAACAATCCCTGGCTGCAGGAGCTCCCCGACCCGATTTCCAAGATCTGCTGGGACAACTACCTCGCGATCGCTCCTGCGGACGCCGTCTCCTTGCAGCTGGCCGAGAACGACGTCGCCACCGTCACCGTCAGCAATGGCGCCGACGTGGTCGCGCGCAAGCTGCCGGTGCATATCCAGGAAGGCCAGCAGCCGGGTGTGCTCGAGACCTTCAGCGGTTGGGGCCGGGCCAAGGGCCGCGCCGGCGCGGTCGCCGACCTCGGCATCGAGAACGGCTACAGCGTCAGCGCCGTCCACCTCGCTCTCGCCGCGGCCAAGCCCGGCGCCCAGGTCACGGTGGCGCGCACCGGCGAGTCCTATCACCTCGCCTGCGCCCAGGGCCACCAGCGCATGGAGGGGCGCGAGATCGTCATCGACGATGTGCTCGAACTGCACCGCAAGGATCCCGGGGCGAAGCTGCGCAAGGCCGGGGCCGAGCAGTGGGAGCGCGGCAGCGACGGCAAGCCGGGTGGACGTCTCAACATCACCCTGCAGAGCGAGGAGTACCCGGCGCGGCGCTGGGCGATGGCGGTCGACATCGGCACCTGCATCGGCTGCAATGCCTGCGTGGTCGCCTGCTCCTCGGAGAACAACGTCCCGGTGGTCGGGCGCGATGAGGTGCGCAAGCAGCGCCTCATGCACTGGATCCGCATCGACCGCTATTACAGCGATACCCCCGGCGCGCGCGCGGAGGGTGCCGAGGGCGACGATGTGCTCGATGTCGAGGTCGCCTTCCTGCCGGTGATGTGCCAGCAGTGCGGCCAGGCGCCCTGCGAGGAGGTGTGCCCGGCGATGGCCACCGTGCACAACGACGAAGGCATCAACCACATGATCTACAACCGCTGCATCGGCACGCGGTACTGCTCGAACAACTGCCCGTACAAGGTGCGGCGCTTCAACTGGTACGAGTACAGCAAGTTCCGCGCCGGCCCGATCGGTTCGGATTCGCCGCTGCGGCGCATCGTCAAGAACGTCAAGACCGACCTCTCGACCAGCAGCCAGGCCGAGCTCAGCCGGCATCCGCTCGAGATGATGCTCAACCCCGAGGTCACCGTGCGCTCGCGCGGGGTGATGGAGAAGTGCAACTTCTGCCTGCAGCGCACCCGCGAGGTGCGCGAGCGCGAGAAGGCGAGCGGACGGCGCCTGCGCGACGGCGAGGTCACCACCGCCTGCGCCCAGACCTGCCCGACCCAGGCCATCACCTTCGGCGACCTCTATGACCCCGAGGCGGCGGTCAACGCCGGGGCGGCGGCCGCGCACGGCTACAAGCTGCTCGATGAGGAGCTCAACACCCGCCCGGCGGTGACCTACCTGGCCAAGGTGCGCAACCGCCCGGCCACCGCCGCCGAGCTGGCGCAGCTGATTGGCAAGCCTGGCCAGGCTGGCGAGAAGGCCGGCGAGAAGCCCGCCGCCAAGGCCGCCGCCAGTGAAGGGGTCCAGCGATGAGCGACGCCCAGCCCACCGACAAGCTGGACGCCCAGCGCATCACCAGCGACATCACCGCCACCCTGTTCCGCCTGCCGCCGCGCGACTTCCACGCCGCCTTCGCCATGGCGCAGGCGCTCGCCGCCCTGCTCCTGATCGCGGTCGCCTGCTATGTCGTCGAAGGCTACGGCATCTTCGGCACCAACCAGCCGGTGAACTGGGGCAACGACATCACCACCTACATCTTCTGGATCGGCATCGCGGTGGCCGGTACCCTGGTGTCGGCGATCCTCTTCCTCTTCCGCCAGCGCTGGCGCACCGCGGTAAACCGCTCAACCGAGGCGATGACGGTGATCGCCATCCAGATCGCCGGGCTCTTCCCGCTCATCCACACCGGGCGTCCGTGGGTCGACTTCTGGCTGCTGCCCTACCCCAATGCGCGCCATCTCTGGCCCAATCTCAAGTCGGCGATCGTGTGGGACGTGTTCGCGCTCACCGCCTATGCTCTGACCTCGATGATCTTCTGGTACTTCGGCCTGATCCCCGACTTCGCCACCATCCGCGACCGCGCCAAGCATCCGCTCCACCGCGCGGTCTACAGCGTGCTCGCGCTGGGCTGGCGTGGCGGCGCTGGCGACTGGGTGCACTACGAGCGCGCCTACGCGCAGTTCGCCTGGATCGCCACCCCGCTCGTTTTGGGCATGCATTCGACCATCGCGATTCTGGCGGCGGTGGGCAAGGTGCCGGGCTGGCACACCACCATCTTCGCGCCCTACTTCGTCGCCGGCGCGATCTACGGCGGCCTCGGCATGGCCCTGGTCTTCCTCATCCCGATGCGCTCGCTGCTCGGGCTCACCCGCTACATCACCATCGACCATCTCGACAAGCTGGCCAAGATCATGCTCGGCTGCGGGCTGCTGGTGTGCTACGTCTACATCTCGGAATTCTTCGCCGCCTGGTACTCCAACTCGCCCTATGAGCGCGGCCAGTACCTCTACCGCATGCACGGCGACTACGCCTGGGCCTTCTGGACCATGATGACCTGCAACATGGGCATCATCCAGCTGCTGTGGTTCCGCGCGGTGCGGCGCAGCCTGTTCGGCCTGATGCTGATCGGCATCGCGGTCAACGTCGGCATGTGGTTCGAGCGCTTCGTCATCATCTCGCTCTCGCTGATGCACGACCACATGCCATCGGCGTGGGACAACGCTTACGCCTTCACTGCCTTCGACTGGATGATCCTCGCCGGCTCGTTCGGGGTCTTCATCACCCTGCTCCTGGCCTTCTCGCGCATCATCCCCATGGTCTCGATCGCCGAGCTCAAGGCCGACCTGCTCAAGCCCGGGCACGCGCCCGGACCCGGATCACAGGGGCACGCGCCCGCCACCGTGCCCGCCGGGGAGGGCCATGGCCATGTCTGATCCGCAGTCGCCATCAGCGCTCCACGCCGCGCTCTCGGTGGCGGGCTACTTCCGCTCCCAGGCCGCCTTCACTGCCGCTGCCGGCGCCGCAGTGCGCGAAGCTCGCCACCCGCTCGCCTTCACCCCGTACCCGGTGCACGGCCTCGATGCCGTGCTCGGGCTCAAGCGCAGCCTGCTCGGGCGCCCGGTGCTGACCGTGATCCTGCTCGGCTTCTGCGTCGGGTTGCACATGTGCTGGTACACCATGAACCAGGACTGGCCGCTGAACGTCGGCGGCAAGCCCTTCTTCGCCTGGCCCACCTTCATGGTGGTGGCGCTCGAGACCGGCCTCCTGTTCGGCGCGCTGTCCAACCTGCTGATCGCCGCGCACCTCTGCCGGCTGTTCCCCAATCCAGCCACCACGCTGCCCAATCCGCGCATGAGCGACGACACCTTCACCCTGGTGCTGCCGCTGCGCGCCGCCGCCGACGCTGAAGCGCAGGTGGCCTGGCTGCGCAGCCATGGCGCCGAAGAGGTCGAGACCTTCGGCGCAGCGGCGCCGTCCGCCGCCACCCAGCCGGGCGAGCCCCAGGCCGCGGAGGCCGCCCATGGATAGGCCGACCCTGCTCATCGCCGCGCTCGCCGCCGCCGCCCTGCTTTCTGCCTGTGCGGATGGCGACAGCGAGAAGAAATCGCGCGGCTTCAAGTACATGCCCGAGATGTACGACACCCTGGCGCTCAAGAGCCAGACCGCGAGCGAGAGCGGCGAGGGGGCCAACCGCCACCAGGCGCCGGCCATGCTCACGCCGCCCGCCGGCACGGTGTCGCGCGGCTTCGCCGCCTACGACATCGCACCCACCGACCTCGCAGGCG
>JAYVMM010000483.1:0-1799 GCA_043758975.1 Planctomycetota bacterium
GTGGGCGATTCGACCAGGGTGAAGCCGCCATAGAGGCCACGCTGGGACGTCACCAGGCCGGCCTTGGCCAGGCCCTGCAGGATCTTGGCCAGATAGCCAACGGGGACCTTCGTGCCGTTGGCGATCTCCTCGGCGGTATGCGCCTCGGTGGGGGTGTCGGCGAGGAAGACAATGGCGCGCAGGGCGTATTCGGTGGTTTGCGAGATCATGGGCTGGGTCCTGGCGGTGGCTGACAAATTCAGGCCTAGAGGATATGCATATCAGGATGATAGGCAACCGCATCCTCGCGGGAGCGCGCCGCCTGTTTCCGTCACCCGGCGCGGGTCATGCGGTCATCGCGTTGGCACAGGGTTCGTTGCGCTCCAGCAGATCGAGGTTGGCGAGCGTGGTGTCGGCGATCGCGCTGAGCGCCTCATGGGTAAGGAAGGCCTGATGGCCGGTGATGACCACATTCGGGAAGGCCTGCAGCCGGGTGAAGCGGTCATCGAGGATGATGCGGTCGGAGCGGTCTTCGAAGAAGAGTCCGGCCTCGCCCTCGTAGACATCCAGTCCCAGGCCTCCGAGCTGTCCAGTCTTGAGCGCCGCGCTGGCCGCGCTGGTATCCAGGACCCCGCCCCTGCTGGTGTTGATCAGGAGAGCTCCTGGACGCATCAGCGCGATGGCGCCGGCATCGATCACATGCGCGGTGGAGGAGGAGGAGAGCGGGAGGTGCACGCTGACCACGGTGCTGCGGGCGAGGACCTCCGCCAGGGGCAGGTACTCCACACCCCGTCCCCGCAGGTCGTCAGCGATGGCCGGATCGGGATGCGGATCGCTGGCCACCACCCGGCAGCCGAATCCAAGCAGGATGCGCGCGGTGGCGGCGCCGATCGCGCCGGTGCCGACTAGGCCCACGGTCTTGCCGGCGAGTTCGAAGCCAATGAGGCCGTCGATGGAGAAGTTCCCCTCGCGAACGCGATTATAGGCTTGGTGCAGTTTGCGCGCGAGCATCAGCAACAGGGCGACGCTGTGCTCGGCGATGGCGCGGTGCGAATAGCTGGGCACGCGCGCAACCCGCATGCCCAGGCGTGCTGCCGCGGCCAGATCGACCTGATTGTACCCGGCGCAACGCAGCACCAGCGCGGTCGCCCCCATGCCGGCCAGTGCGGTGAGGACCGCTGCGTCGGCACGGTCATTGACGAAGATGCAGACCCTGCGGTGGCCGCTGGCGAGCACCGCGTTCGCCTCGTCGAGGGCGGGCAGCAGGTAGATGAACTGGTGTCGACCGCGATTGCCGCCATCAAGGTAGCTGCGATCATAGGCCTTGGCGCTGTAGACGGCGACGCGCATGGCGGACTCCGGGTGGCGGCATGGGCGCAGCGGTGGGACGCTAGGCCGTAGCGTGCGGAGGCGTGCCACCGCTGGCCAGGCGCAGAGGGGGCGGCTTGGGCCGCCACGGCCAGGTAGGGAGGGCAGAACGGGCCTGCGGGGGGTGGCGCCAGCCAGCCGGCTTTGAGATCATGGTGCTGCTCATCGATGACGCTCATGTCGACCTCCTGGGCCCGGGACGGTAGCGCCAGTGCTGATGGCGGTCACCATCGGGCCGATATATCTATTCAAAGAGATATATTTATCCTATTATTAATAGTAATAGAGCGGGCGCGATGGCGCTCGATCGACGGCTGGCAGCGCGCGGTGGGGGCGCGGAACAAGCCCCGGGCAGGTTCCGTCGATAGTCGTAAGCACGTGCGGTATAAAGGCATATAATGTTCACGCTTTGCCACGGTCAATCTTTATGGGCAGCGATAAAAGAACGGCAG
>JAYVMM010000484.1:0-7610 GCA_043758975.1 Planctomycetota bacterium
CTGCTCGAGCACATGGGCTGGGCCGACGAGCCCAAGCGCGCCGGCAAGGCGCCCCTGCGCATGGTGCACACCACCTTCCCCAACGGCGCGGTGAAGGAGTACTGGCGCTTCGCCGCCAACTCGGACAAGGTGCCGCGCTGCCTCGAGGCGATCAAGCCCCACCTCAAGGACGTGCTGGTGCTGCACGGCGTCAACAATACCCCGGCCAGCCCTGGTCCCGACGGCGCCGGCGACCACGCGCGCGGCATCGCCTGCCTGCTCACCGGAGTGCGGGTCAAGAAGGGCGGCCCCTCCGGCATCTACACCGGCACCTCGATCGACCAGGTCGCGGCGCAGAAGCTCGGCCAGTACACCACCCTGCCCTCGATCGAGCTCTCGATCGAGGGCAGCAACGGCGCCGGCTCGTGCGACGACGGCTATGCCTGCGTCTACGCCTCGAGCACTTCCTGGCGCAGCCCGACCACGCCGATGGGCAAGGAGACGGTGCCCAAGAACGCCTTCATGCGCCTGTTCGCCGACCGCAACCAGTCGCAGGCGGCGCAGGCCCAGGCCGCCCTCGCGGCGGAGAACGCCAGCCTGCTCGACCTGGTCAGCGACGATGCCAGGAGCCTGCGCGGCAACCTCGGCGGCAACGACACGCGCAAGCTCGACGAGTACCTCGAGTCGGTGCGCTCGCTCGAAACCCGCATCCAGAAGATATCCGGCCACGAGGACGATGGCGCCGGCAGCGGGGTGAAGAGCGAGCTCAAGCTCCCCAGCGGGGTGCCCAAGGACTTCGCCGAGCACGCCCGCCTGATGTACGACATCCTCACCCTCGCCTTCCAGACCGACACCACGCGCTTCGCCACCTTCATGCTCGGCAACGGCGCCTCCTACCGCAGCTACCCCGAGATCGGCGTGCCCAACCCGCACCATGAGCTCTCGCACCGTGGCACCGACGCAGGCAAGATCGAGGGCTTGGTCAAGATCATCAGCTACCAGGTGGCGCAGTTCGCCTACTTCCTCGAACGCCTGAAGTCGGTCAAGGAGGGTCGTGGCACCCTGCTCGACAACTGCATGCTGTTCTTCGGTTCGGGCATGGGCGACGGCGACAAGCACGACCACAACGACCTGCCGATCCTGGTCGCCGGCGGCGGCGGCGGCACCATCAAGACCGGACGCGTGGTGCAGCAGGCGCGCGGCGAGCTCGCAGACCTCCACCTCGCCTTCCTGCTGCGCCTCGGCCTCAACCTCGAGAGCTTCGGCGCCAGCCGGGCGCCGATGCCCGACCTCAGCTGAGCCGGCGCTAGGGGACGGCGGCGGGCACCGGGGCGGGTGCGGCGGGTGCGGCGGGTGCGGCCTCGATCTCAACTCGCGTATGCAGCCCGATCGCGGTCGCGCGGTCGTGCGGATCGCGCCCCCGCGCGTTGCCATTGGCCGGCTTGGCCTCCGCCACCTCGGGCAGCCTGGTGAAGCCGACCCCCAGCTTCAGGCCGGCGATGCCGACGAAGGCGGCGGGCATCCACAGCTCCGGCGGATGCGCGTGGTCGGGCGGGCCGAGGGCGGTCGACTCCATGCTCAGCAGCGCATCGTTCCAGTGGTAGTCGCCGCCCAGCGGGCAGACCAGGCGGGTACCCCACAGGCGCTGATGGACACGCTGCGGATCCTCAGTCGGGAACAGCCGGTGCCACTCGTTGAGAATGGCGATGTCGGCGGAGATGCGGTCGCTCACCCAGCTCTCGAGGGTGTGGTTGTTGTCGAGCTCGCACAGCTGGGCGAGGAAGGGCAGGGCGATCCCCGCCGCCAGCTGCTCGCCCGCCCAGGGCGCCGGCGGCGGCGCGCTGCCGGCGCGGCGCGCCACCAGGCGCTCGATGGCGTGATGCATCACCGCCTCGCTGAGGGTGAGGGTGAGGCCCTCGGGCGCGGCGAGATAGAGCAGCTCGGCCTTGACGGAATGCAGGAGCTCGCCGCTGGGGGCGACCACCACGTAGGGGACGTCTTGCCAGCTGCGCGTCGACCAGCTGACCAGCCCGGGGGAGGACTGCTCGACGAAGGCGCGCAGGGAGCTGAGTAAGGCGGCGAGCTTGAGCGGATTGCGCACCCCCACCGAGATGCCGAGCGGCAGCTGCGAGATGTGCTCCTCGAACCACGAGGAGTTGTGCTTGCCGGACTTGGCCATCTCGGCCCAGAAGGGATCGCCATCGGCGTAGAGCGAGGCGGCGTCGCCGACCCAGCTGAGCGGGTTGGCGAGGCCGCCCAGCACGGTTCCGAGCTGGCGCTCGGTGTCGGCCAGCATGCCGGCCTTGTGGTCGAGGGCGATGGCGGCCTGGAAGGGTGCGGAGTGGGGGTCGGCGGCGCCGGCGGCGAGGGTGGTGGCGCCGGTGAGGCGGAAGATCTCAGCGTATTCGCTGGCGATGATCAGGGGCAGGATGCTGAGGTCGATGGCCAGGCGCCCGGGGGCGGCCTGCTGCAGGCGGATGGCGATGGGGTCGAGGTAGTCGCGCCAGGAGCGTTGGTAGCGCTCGAGGAAGCGTCGGTAGGCCGCCGCCTCGGCGCTCGTCACGGTGGGCAGCTCGCTTTCGGCGAGCGGGGTCATAAACGCGAGCCCGCCGTAGCGTGCGCAGTGCACGCCGTCGGCACTGATGGTCAGCGCCCCAAGGTCCTCGAGCCCGGCGTCGCCGGCGGGCGGGGTCCACTGCGCCGGGCAGCGCGCGGCGATCCACTGCGCCTGCAGCCTGCACAACTCCGCGTGCGCGCGCGTGCGCCTGGCGTCGGCGATACGCCAGCGCGCCGAGCACCAGCGCCGGATGGTGGCGTCGCTGATCACCGCCAGCGCCAGCTCGGCGCCGTCCTGGAGATAGAGCTGGCGGAAATAGCCGAACTCGGGGGCGGCGGCGAGCGCGGGCCTGCTTCCGGCGCGCACCGCCGCATAGGCCTCGAGCTGGGCCCGCGAATTGGCGACCAGCGCGACCTCGCCATCGATCAGCACGTAGCTCGAGAGCGTACGGTCCGGGCTCACCACGGCATGGTAGCTGAAGGTGCCGACCATGCCGTCGCTCGCCACCCCGCCGGCGGCGACCTGGGCCTGCTGGCGCGTGGCCAGGTAGCCAGCCAGCAGCGCCGGCTGCTTGGCATGCAGCAGCACCGCGACATCGCTGCCGAGGCGCAGAAAGGGGTCGGAGCCGGTCAGCGCGATGCGATCGATGACCAGCTCGCCGAAGCGCCTTGCCAGCTCGCTCAGCTCGAGGCCGAGTTGGCGCTGGTAGCGCTCCTTGGTGAGGGCGTCCTCGCCATGGCCGGCGAGCAGCTGCAGCGGCCCGCTGAGGGTGCGGTCGGCCTGCTCGATCGCGGAGCTCATGGCGGCGAAGGAGGGGAACAGCACCGCATATTGGTCATGCGGGATGCGCTGGGCGAGGAGGTCGAGCTGCGGCGTCGCCGCCTGCGCCCCGGGCATGCGCGCCCACGGCACCTCGCGCAGTTCGAGCTGCGGCAGGCTGGAGGTCTCGACCGGCGCTTCCGCCGCGGGGGCGGCGCCGGGGGTGGCGCCGGTGGCGGGCAAGGCGCGGTCGAACTGGAGGTTCTCGTCCAGCGCGGTCAGGCCGCTGAACAGGTCGATGGTCTGGTCGAGGTCATCGAGGTGGCGGCGGCCGGCACCCGCGCCGGCGCCGGCGCGGTCGACCTGGCCGCTGCGCAGCGTCCACCACGCGCGCGCGCCGCGGTCGAGCGCGGTCGGCAGGACGCCTCTCCGCCCTTCTTCGCCGAGCAGGCTGAGGAAATAAGCGGTCTGCTGCTTCGCCATGCGCTCGGCGCCATCGGGTGCGGCAGCGAAGGCCGCGGCGCTGATGGTGAACGGGTAGGCCTTGGGCTCCGACACCTCCGCCGCGTCCGGGGTGCCGAGCGCATGCTTTCCCGGGGTTTCCGGCGGTCTGGCCAGCACCACGCCGCGCACCGCACCCGCGACAGGCAGGCGGATGAACACGGTGATGGTGGCGGCCTCCTTATCGACGGCGGCTTCGCCGCCTTCGACGGTGATGTCCTCGATCAACAGCTTGTCGTCTTTTGCCGCCAGCGGCAGGCCGAGGTCGGCGAAGGCGATCGCCTTGACCACCTCGGCGCCGCCGAGCGGCAGCACGGCGGCGGGGCACAGCAAGCAGAACAGGTACAGCAGGATCGGTGGGCATGCTCGCATCGACGGTGCTCCAGGGCGATGATGAGAGCGGGCGGGTGGCGCCGGGCAAGCCTTGCCCCGTTTGCCTGGCCGGCGTGGTCGGCGAGGCGGCTGATCAGGCCTGGCGCGCGCCGTCGATGAAGGCTTCGAGGTCGCGCAGGCCCTGCTGCGCGGCGGCGGCCTGCTCAGGCTCCTGGATGCGCTTGACGAAGTCCTGGCACGCTTCGAGCGCGCCGCCGGCGATCTTGAACTGGCCGCGGATGGCCTGCGCGCGGCAGGCCAGGCTGGCGGTGTGGAAGCGCTCGAAGGGGCCGGCGTCATGCAGGTCCTCGAGCTCCATCATCGCCTGCACGCAGGACAGCGTCTGGCTCGGCTTGGTCGCCAGGAGGTAGGCGTGGCCGTGCTGGAACCAGGCGCGGTGGTGGAAATGCCAGTCAGGATGGCGGATGAGCGCCGCGCTGTGCGCACTCGCCGCCGCCAGTAGCAGCTCATGCGCCAGGCGCGCCTGCGGTTCGGTCTGGCGCATGAGGTGGCCGGTGATGGTGGCGACCTGGGCCAGCACCTCGTCCTGCGGCTCGAGGTCGCGGCAGAGCAGGGTGGTCTGGCGCAGGCGCAGCACGGCGTCGCCGACCCGCCCGCGAACCATCAGCATTTGCGCGCAGCCGATCAGCAGCTTGCACTCTTCGGAGCGGCTGGTGACCCCATGGCCGGCGGCCTCAGCGGCCTGCTCGGGCTTGTCGTTGAGGGTGGCGACCACCGCCAGCGCGCGCCACAGGCTGCGCGCGGTGGGTGCGCCCTCCTGCACCGCGGGGTGGCCGATCATGCGCTTCTGCAAGGCGGCGGTCTCGGTGAAGCGCCCGAGGCTGCCGGCACCGAGGTGGACCGAGAAGGCGCTCAGCTGCAGCAGCTCGGCTTCGCTCATGCTCTTGCCATAGAGCTCGTCGAGGCGGGCGAAGGCGCCCTGAGGGTCCTGCTGGGCGAGCTGCACGCATTCCTGGAGCAGGCGTTCGAAGGGGGTGGGCAGGACCATGGCGGCGGCGGCTCCGAGGTGAGAGCCTCAGGCTGGCGCGCGCGCGCGCAAGGCGGCAGCCAGATATTCGAGTTCGCGCACGGTGCCGGCGAGGACGTCGCGCTCGTTCTCGGCGAGGATGCTCCAGGTGTAGGTCTCGACCGCGAGATGGGTGCAGCCGGCCTCGAGGCAGGCGTCCAGCCCGCGCCGGCTGTCCTCCACCGTGGTCGACAGCCCGCGCGCGGCGGGCGGGCGGAACACCGGGATGTGGAAGTGGCTGCGCACGCTTGCCGCATTGGGCAGGCGCGCCAGGCAGGCGTCGAGCTGGTCGAGGTCCTCGACCTTGCTGAGCGAGCCGGTCGAGCTGCAGGCGGCGGTCTGGTGCATGAAGCGCGGCTCGGCGAGCGCGCGCAGCTGGTCGATCCCGGCGCGGTCGCCGCCCGGGGCGGCCACCTCGGGGGCGGCGGAAAACTGGCACTTGGCCACCGCCACCCCGGCCGCGCGCAGGCGCGCGACCGCCGCGGCCTGGTCCTCGAAGGCGAGGCTGAAATGGCAGGTGTCGAAGCAGATCCCGAGGTGGCGGGCGATGGCCGCGCGCGCCGCGGCCTGGTCGCCGCCGAGCAGCACGGCGCAGCTGGCCACCCCGTGCTCATTGAGCGCGTGCTGCCAGAACCATCCGACGTCATGGCTGGTCTCAAGCAGGCACCAGGGCTCCGGTTCGAGGCACAGCACCACCGTGCGCCCGCTCTCGCGCTGGGCATGCGCCGCCACCCCCGCCCAGCGCCCGAGCGCGGCGGCGATGCGCGCGACATCGTTGCGGGCCGGGCCGAGCGGGCGGTAGCCGCCCGGCACCGTGCTGATGGTCACCAACGGGCTGTCGCTGTGCGCGAGCGCGATGGGGATGAGGGCGATGGTGTCGCGCTCGCGCTCGGCGTCGGTCCAGTCCGGCAGGTAGGCGTCGGCCTTGACCACTGCGGCCTGGAACGGGCGCAGGGGGAAGGCGTTGAGGGTGTGCGCAACCACGCCGGCGGCGTCGAGCGCACGGCGCAGGCGGGCGCGGGCGGTCTCGTCGCAGAGCTCAGCGATGGCGCGCGCGCCCAGGCGCAGATCGAGGCCGAGCGCGCTCCAGCCCAGGCGCCGGCGCACTTCGGCGGCGAAGCCGCCGATCACCTGCACGAGTTCGTCGACGCTCTCGGCGGCATGGAGGTTGGAGCTGTAGCCGAGCGGGGCGATGTCCATGGGGCTCGCGGTGGGAACGGAGATGGGGCGATTAACTGCCTCTGGATGACAAGGCAAGCTCGCGTTGGCCAGCAGCTCCTTGCCCGCGCCGGGTGCCGCCACAGGCTGGTCGCATGGCGAGCTCCCCCCCTGGCACCCCAGACGATGTGGCGGAGTTCTCCGCCTTCCTCGAGCGTTACCACACCGATGTGGCGCTGCGCCAGCTGCACTACCTGAGGGTCATGATGGGCTGCTTCTTCGCCGTCCTGGTGGTGGCCTGGAACAACTTCCGCCTCATCGGCCAGGTCACCGACCTGCGCGTCTCGCGCATCGCCGAGGTGGTGTGCGCGCTGCACGTGCTGGCCTGCCTGGTCACCCTGGTGCTGACCAGACGCCGTTTCGGCAACGAGCTCGCGCGCCAGGCCGCCTCGCTGCGCGAACGCGCCTGGCAGGTCGCGCATTTCGTGCATCGGCGCAGCAATATCCTGCTCCTGCTCGCCTTCTCCGGCCAGGTGCTGGTGCTGGTGGGCACGCTGTTCCGCCTGCACCTGTTCGCCACCGACGGCGAAGTGCTGCTGATCGCCCTGGTGCCGACCGCGCTGCTGGTGGTGCACGGCCTGGGCGAGATCCCCACCCGCGACCGCCTGTGCCGGCTCTACATCGAGCTTACGGGCGGTTCGCCCGGCGGGCTGGCTGGCCAGGCGCCCGGCTGAGGGTGGTCCAGCCTGAGCGCCCGCCTGGGGGGCACCAGGCCAGAACGCAAGAAAGCCGGACCGGGGTCACCCGGTCCGGCTTCGCCTGATGGCCATGGTGTGCGGTCTACTGGATCACCGCCAGGATGTCGCTCTCTTCCATCACCAGGTACTCCTCGCCGGCGAGCTTGACCTCGTTGCCGGCATAGCTGGTGAACAGCACCTTGTCGCCGGCTTTGAGCTGCATCACCTGGCGCTTGCCGTCCTCGAGCACCTTGCCATTGCCGACGGCGATGACGGTGCCCTGCTTGGGCTTATCCTTGGCGTTCTCGGGCAGGACGATGCCGCCGGTGCTCTTGGCGCTGGCGGCCGAGCGCTGGACGATGACGTGGGAACCGACTGGCTTGATCGCGGGTTTGCTCATAAGGGCACCTCGTGTCTTTTCAGGTTGGGGACTGCCGGAATGGCGGTCCTGGCGAAGGGTGGGCTGGTGGGGGGGGCTGGCGCGGGTCCGGCCCGCGCACGCCCGGGGGGCGCGCACGGG
>JAYVMM010000485.1:0-2502 GCA_043758975.1 Planctomycetota bacterium
GTGGTCTACCTGCTCGACCACAGCGACAGCGGCACCCTCGGCTTTGTGCTCAACCGCCCGCTCGACGTGCCGCTGCGCGAACTGTGGGGCGAGGTCCCCGCCCAGCTCGCCGAGCTGCGCGTTGCCGCCGAGGGCGGCCCGGTCGACCGCCACAAGGGCCTGCTGCTGCACCGCTGCAGCGAGCTCAAGGGCGCGCAGCAGCTCAGCGAGGGATTTGCCATCGGCGGCGATATCGCCGCCCTCGCCGAGCGCTTCGCTGCTGGCGGCGACGGGCAGGGGCCGCGCCTGTTCCTCGGCCACAGCGGCTGGGCCCCGGGCCAGCTGGTGGCCGAGCTCGAGGAGGGCGCCTGGCTGCTGCGCGCCGGGCGACCGGAGCAGCTGCTCAATCCCCAGCCGGGCGAGAACCTCTGGCAGCAGCTGGTCGAGGGACGTTCGGGCGGAATGCCCGACCCCAGCCGCAACTGACGGTGGTTGCTGGGTTTCGGACACGAGCACGCGCTGCTCCCTCGCGGCTCCCTCCCGGTTCGCTCTATGCTATAGAGCGCAAATCACAACGTCGTCCAGGGCCACGGGTATGGATTCTCGCAGGTGGGCGGCATCCGCCATCCGCCGCCGGCGTAGCCTCGACTTTCATCTATAACCATAGAATTTGCAATGAGTTCGACTGTCGATTCAGAGAGCGGACGCGGACCGTGCCGCGGTCCCGGACCGGGAGTGTGCCGGGCGCCGCCGCGTGCATCCGGTGCGGCGCGTGGTGCGCATCCCGCCGGGGTGGCAGCTACTACCGGTGCTATAGAGCGCAAAGGGGATGCATCCTGCGTACGTGCGGGTAGGGTGCAGCCGCGATGAGCGACCATGATTCCCATGCCGGTGCGGTCGAGGGCGTTCGCTACAAGCGCGCCCGCTTCACCACCCGACTGCCGGCCGGGCGGCGCTACACCGCGGCCCACATGTGGTTGGCGCAGACCGGGGCGGCTGAATGGCGGGTCGGCTTCACCAAGTTCGCCGCGCGCATGCTCGGCGAGGTGGTCGAGGCAGGCTTCGAGGTCGCCCCGGGAGGGCGGGTCGAGGTCGGGCAGGTGATCGGCTGGCTCGAGGGCTTCAAGGCCTCGAGCGACCTCTATTGCGCGCTCAGCGGCGAGTTCCTCGGCGCCAATCCGCTGCTGAGCAGCAACGCCGAGCGCGTGCACGCCGATCCCTACGGCGATGGCTGGCTCTACCACGCGCGTGGCGAGGTCGACCCTGCCGCGCTCGATGTGCACGGCTACGTCGCGGTGCTCGACCGTGCGATCGATAAGATCCAGGGCGAGGAGCACCACGAAGAGGATGGGGAGGGCCAGGCCTCCGCCACTGGCCCAGGCGAGGAGGCCGGGCCATGAGCGCACGCTACATCATGATCGGCGGCTTCCTCGGCGCCGGCAAGACCACCGCGGTCGCCCGCCTCGGCGCGGCGCTGCGCGCTCGCGGTCGCCGCGTCGGCCTGATCACCAACGACCAGGGCACCAACCTGGTCGACTCGCTGACCCTCGGCAGCCGCGGCTTCGCGGTGGAGGAGATCAGCGGCGGCTGCTTCTGCTGCCGCTTCGCCTCGCTCAAGGACGCCGCCGACCGCCTGAACGCGTCCACCGCCCCCGAGGTCTTCATCGCCGAGCCGGTGGGCAGCTGCACCGACCTGGTGGCGACGGTGAGCTATCCCCTGCGCCGGCTCTACGGCAGCGACTTCACCGTCGCGCCGCTGAGCGTGGTGATCGATCCCCTGCGCGCGGCGCGCATGCTCGAGGTGGTGACCGACCCGGGGGGCAAGCGCTTCTCGCCCAAGGTGATCTACATCTACCTCAAGCAGCTCGAGGAGGCCGACATCATCGTCATCAACAAGCGCGACCTCATCGACGAGCGCAGCCTGGTCCTGCTCGAGGCGGCGCTGGCGGCACGCTTCCCGCGCGCACGCCGCTTCACCGTCAGCGCGCGCAGCGGCGAGGGTGTTGAGGCGTGGTTCGCGCACCTCGAGGCTGGCGAGCAGCCGGCAGGCAGCGCGATGGCGGTGGACTACGACCTCTACGCCGAGGGCGAAGCCCTGCTCGGGTGGTTCAACGCCACGGTGGCGCTCGCCATCGGCAAGGGCGCGCTCGACGGCAACCGCCTGGTCGAGCGCTTGTGCGCTCTCATCCAGCAGGGGGTGGTGGCGGGCGGGGGCGAGATCGCCCACCTCAAGATGACGCTCTCGCCCGAGGATGGCAGCGGCGAGATCGCCACCATCAACCTGGTGCAGAACGAGCGCGCGCCGGAACTCGCGCAAGCGCTCAGCGACGAGCTCGCGCGCGGCCAGCTGGTGGTCAACCTGCGTGCCGAGGCGGCGCCCGAGGTGCTTGAGCGTGCGGTGCTGGCGGCGCTGCAGGCGGAAGAAGGCCGCACTCCCGGCCTCACCCTCGCGCTCGAGCACCGCGAATGCTTCCGCCCTGGGCGCCCGGTGCCGACCCACCGCGATCTCACCATGGGGGTGGG
>JAYVMM010000486.1:0-1829 GCA_043758975.1 Planctomycetota bacterium
GCGAGGACGTAGGCGGTCTGGGTGTCGACGCTGAGCGTGCCGTCGGCATGCATGAAGTCGCTGCGGAAGGCGGCGATGATCCCCGCGCGCAACGTGCGGTAGTCCTCGGCCTCCGCCGGGCGTCCGACCGCCGCCGCCATCGCTGCCATCAACTCAGCGTCGCGCGCATAGTAGGCGGCATCGATGAAGGGGATGGGGGTGTCCTCGCCGAGGTTGAGCCAGTCGCCCCAGGTGTTGCCGATGCTGACCCCGTGCAGCGAGGGCGAGGCTGCGCGGCGCCAGGCCATGAAGCGGGTCATCGCGGCCCAGTGCCGCGCGATCACCGTGGTGTCGCCATAGGCCTGCCACACCGTCCACGGGACGATGATGCCGGCATCGGTCCACGCGGTGCCGAAGGACTTGCCCGGCAGGCCGTGGCCCATGGGGTAGGGGCAGTAGTCGGGGAAGGCGCCGGAAGGCAGCTGGGCCTCATCGACGTCGTCCAGCCATTTGGTGAAGAACGCAGCGACGTCGGCGACATAGGTGGCGGAGCGGGCGTAGATCTGGGCATCGCCCATCCAGCCCAGGCGCTCGTCGCGCTGTGGGCAATCGGTCGGTACCTCGATGAAATTGGCGAACTGGGTGCGGGCGATGTTGGCGAAGAGCTGGTTGAGCAGGGGGTCCGAGCAGGCGAACTCGCCAACCGGCGGGGTGTCGTTGTGCAGCACCAGCGCCGTGATCGCCTCCGCCGCCGGTGCGCCCGGCAGCCCGCTCAGCTCGATGAACTGGAAGCCATGATAGGTGAAGCGCGGAATCCAGCTCTCGCCCGCGGGGTCGCCGCGCAGGATGTAGGTGTCGGTGGCGCGCGCGCGCCGCAGGTTCTCGGTCATCAGCCTGCCGTCGGGATGGAGCATCTCGCCATAGCGCACCCGCACCGTGGTCCCGGCCGGCCCGCTGAGGTGCAGCCGCACCGTGCCGGCGATGTTTTCGCCGAGGTCGGCGATGTAGATCCCGGGGCGCTGCTCGACCACCCGCCTGGGATGGATCTCGCGGATGACGCGGATGGGTGGCGCCGGATAGGCCTGCAGGCGGGGCGGGCGTTGGAAGCCGAGGTCGACCTGGCGGGTGCCGGCATTGTCCGTGAAGGGCACCGGCCAGCTGCCGTTGTCCTCGGCACGGATCGCGGGCGCGAAGTCCGTCGGCGCGGCTCCAGGCAGGTTCCAGCCGGGCTGCTCGCGGCGCGCGTCGTAGGTCTCGCCCATCAGGATGTCAGCCTCGCGCCACGGCCCCGCGCTGGAGACGCCCCAGCTCGGGTCGCTGATCACGGTGGTGCGGGTGCCGTCGGCGAACTCGAGCTCGAGCTGGGCGAGCAGCGCGGGGGTCTTGCCGTAGAGGCAGCGTCCGGCCTGGTAGGGCCCGTCGCCGACCAGCAGCGCGTAGCCGAGGTAGCCCGCGTACCAGCCGTCGGCGACCACCGCGGCGAGGCAGTTGGCCCCTGGATGCACCAGCGCGGTGACATCATGGGCGCGATAGTAGGCGCGCTTATGGTAGTCCGACCAGCCCGGCTCCAGGAGATCCTCGGCGCACAAGGAACCATTGAGCTGGAGGGCGCAGCAGCCCAGGGCCGAGACGTAGAGGGTGGCGCGACGGGGGGCGGAGGCGGCGGTGAATTCCTTGCGGTACTGGCGCGCTGGCGGCAGGAAGAGGTGGTCGCGGTCGCGGTGCACTGGGGCTGGATCGGGGACGCTGATCCACTGCGCCTGCCAGTCGGTCGGTCCGAGCAGGCCCATGCGCCAGTGCGCGGGCGCGCTCCACGCCGAGGGGCGTCCGTCGCGGCCGTGGACCTGCAC
>JAYVMM010000487.1:0-2178 GCA_043758975.1 Planctomycetota bacterium
TCAGCTTGTTATGTCGATGACGTAATGAGTGGCCAGCGCCGCCTCTGCACCGGTGGGGGTGGTGGCGGCAGGGGTGGAATCCCCGCCCAATTCGCCATCCTCGACGCATCAGTGCACAGGGGGTGTCATGGAGCCAATGCAGACCGACCCGCGCCTGCGGGCCATGCAGCTGGCGGTCATCCATCAGCGGATGATCGAGGCCTATGCCTTCGCCATCACCCGCGACGTCCACCTGGCCGAGGATGTCCATCAGGAGGTCGCCCTCGTCCTGGTGACGCACTACGACAAGGTCCCCGCCGACGGCGGATTCATGCCCTGGCTGAAGGAGGTCATCCGGCGCAAGGCCCTGGAGCTGCGCCGGCGCGAGACCCGGATGCCGCGCCTGCTGTCGCCGGAAGCGCTGGACCAGGTCGCGGCCTGCTTCCCGGTCGCCGTCGAGGATGACCTCCCGGAGGCCATGGCGCGCTGCGTCGACAAGCTCGGCGGCGATGCCCGGCAAGCGGTCCTCGGCCGCTATGGCGTGGGCCTCGATGTCCCGCAGATCGCCGCCCGCCTGGGCCGCAGCGTGCAGGGCGCCTATGCGGTGCTCAAACGGGCCCGGCTGGCGCTCGAGGACTGCATCGGCCGCACCAGGCGCCAGCAGGTGGCGGAGGCATGAGCGAGCCATTCGATGCCGAGATCCTCGCCTACCTGTCCGGCGAGAGCGGAGCGGAGGCGGTGGAGGCGATGGACGCCCGCCTGCGCCGCGAACCCGCGGCGGCCCGGCGCTTCGCCGAGCTCTGCCAGCATGAGGTCGCGCTGGCCGGAGTCCTGCGCATGGCGGAGCGCGCCAAGCGGATCACCAGCGCCCCCCTGCCGCGCGTGCGACGCCGGCGCCGGCGGCCTGCTTTCGCCGGACCTTGGGCGGCAGCCGCCGCCGCCGTGGTCGCGCTCGGCCTCGGGGTGTGGTGGCACCTTACCTCCGCCACGGTCGCGCCGCCGCCACCGGCGGCGCCGGTGGCGATCCATCAGGTACCTGCAGGCCGGGTCCGCCTCCCCGCGGCGGACGCGGTCTTCGCCAGTCTGGACCGCGTGCACGGCGAGGCTTCCATCGAGCGCGCTGGCTCCCGCCTGCCGGCTGCGGCAGGGACTGCACTGCTGCCCGGCGACCGTCTCGCCACCGCCACCGCGAGCGGGTCCGGCCTGGGGATCGTCCTCGCGGATGGCAGCCGGATCACCTGCGGCCCCGGCTCCACCCTCGAGCTGCCGCGCAGCGGCCGGCGCTTCCTGGTCCCGCTCGGCACCCTCGATGCCGAAGTCGCGCATCAGGCGCCCGGGGCCCCGCTGCGCTTCTCCAGCCCCCTGGCCGAGGCCGAGGTGGTGGGCACGCGGCTGCACCTGGTGGTCGATCCGTCGGCCACCCGCCTGGAAGTGAGCGAGGGCGCCGTACGCCTCACCCGCCTGGCTGATAGCGCGGCGGTGAACGTCCCGGCCGGCAGCACCGCCACCGCGGCGGCAGACCGGGAGCTGCGAGTGGAGCCCATCGTCCCACCGGCTCCGACGACCGAGCCACTGCCGCTGGGGGCCGTCCTGGCCTGGCACGAACCCTTCACGGCCACCACCGCCGGCTGGGTCGGCGAACTCGCCGCCGTGGAGGGAGCCGATGGGATCGCCCTGCGTTCCCGCCTGGAGCAGCCCGGTTCCCGCTTCTTCGCCGAGATCCGCTCACCGCGCCTGGACGCCACCATCACTGCCGGCGAGACCACCTACCTGCGCTTCCGCTACCGCACCGAGGGCTTCCTCGCCAGCGATCTGCTCAAGGTCATGCCCAAGCTCGCTGACCAATCCAACTTCGGGGCCTATCTCCGCCCGCAACGCGGATCCTGGGCCAGCGCGACGGTCAGGCTCGGGGCCGACTTCGAATTCATCAATGACCGCAGCCGGCATCTCGCGACCGGCGACGCAGTGCGCTTCCTGGTCTTCCTCGGCACCGCCACCGACGATGTGCCCCATCCCGCCGCAACCCTGTGGATCGACGATGTTTGGATCTTCACCGCCGCCGGACCGGTGCGCACCGAGGCGACCCAACCCTGAGCGCTCCGCCTAATCCCTCCTGCCCGCCGCATACGTGGGCATGGAGGCTCCATGCTGCGCATCATTCTGATCTGCCTGTTCGCCCTGGCCGCACCAGCCGCCGAT
>JAYVMM010000488.1:0-3078 GCA_043758975.1 Planctomycetota bacterium
TGAAAATCCCCAAGCGCCGCCCCCATCCGCCGCACCCTCTCGGCGGCAGGCATGCATCAATCGGTTGCGGTCGGGAGCCGGCCCAGGCTGAAGAATGACTAAAGCGAGCCCGCCATCGCAACCTTGCGGTTTGGTGCGGGATTCCGCCGGTGACGCTGCGTTGATGCCTGGCGGCATACGTCGCGGCGTCACTGGGTGGATACGAACGGTGCATCGGTATGCATTCTGGGCCGTTGCGAGCGCCCGCGCAGCTTTGTCGGCCCTGACCCTTGGCGGTGGCCTCCCTACTTCCGCGCCGAAATGGCCTGTCGCCGGTATTCCCATAAGGCGACTCGCCGACAGGTGTGCGCGAAGGCAGTTGCGCCCACTTTCCAGCCTCCCGAACTGTGCCTGCACTGCGGGCGCGCTTGGCCAGGGTTGCGCTCGTCGTCTCCACTGCCATGGTCGCATTGATCCCCTGCCCGCGAGCGGTGGACGGCGAGCGGAACCGCCCACCCCCCGGTGATGACCATCCGCATTGCATCGCCATCGCACCGGCTTCAATGCTGGTCCGCACCAACGCCGCGGATCCATCGCGTTTCACCCCACTGCGCGGTTCACGCCACCGCACAGCACTGCACAGCACAGCACAGAAAGCTGCCATGCCGCGCCTGACCCTCCTTCTGGTCCTCGCCTGCAGCGCCTGCACCCTGCCTGCCGCCGAGGTCCTCACCCAGCACAACGACAATGCGCGCACTGGCGCCAACACCGCGGAGACCGTGCTCAAGCCGGCGACTGTGAACGCCGCCTCATTCGGCAAGCTCTTCACCCTGACCCTCAACGCCAGCGTCAATGGCCAGGTGCTCTATGTCCCGGACCTGGAGATTGCCGGGCACCGCCACAACGTGATCTACGCCTACACCTCGTCGGGCTCCAACTCGTCGCCGTGCTCGCTCTACGCCTGCGATGCCGACATCGCCGGCGACCCGTTGTGGGAGCGCAAGCTCCCGCTCGCCGCCCAGTACACCACCAGCACCCCGGCCATCGACCGCGCCACCGGGACCATCTACCTGGTGAGCAAGGACAAGAACGACGACGGCGCCAATTATCTGCACGCCATCGACATCCTCAGCGGCGAGGAGCGCCACGGTTCGCCGGTGAAGATCGAGGGCTCAGTGGCGGGACTGGGCGCCGGCACCAAGGACGGGCGGGTCTCCTTCCCCGCCAGCCATGCCAATTGCCGGCCCGGCGTGCTGATCGAGAAGGGGCTGGTCTATATCGCTTTCGCCTTCTGCTCCGACGTCCATCCCTACCACGGCTGGGTCTTCTGCTACGCCTACCAGGATGGCGCATTGGTGCAGAAGGCGTCCTTCTGCACCACCCCCGACCCCGACGAGGGCAAGCCGGCGAATTTCTCCAAGGACGGCGGCGGCATATGGCAGGCCGGCAAGGGCCTCGCCAGCGATGGCGCCGCAGTCTACTGCACCACCGGCAACGGCAGCTTCACTGCCGCCGGCGGGGGCCGCAACTATGCCATGTGCTTCCTCAAGCTCAGCACCGGCGACCTCCAGCTGCTTGACTGGTTCGCGGAATCGAAGCTGCGCAAGGACAGCGATGACGACAACGACGTCGGCAACGTCGGACCCATGATCATCCCGGGCGCCAACGTGCTTTTCGCCGGGGCGACCAAATACGGGCGCACCCACCTCGTCGACGCTGCCAAGATGGGGCATTTCAACGACGAGCAGGACAGCTGCCTGCAGACCCTGGTCACCCCGGTGCCGCCGTTCCCCAACGGCCAGAACGGGGTGGCCTGGAATGCCGGCGCAGCCGGCACCTTCATCTATGTGTGGAACGCCACCCAGCCGGTGGTGCAGTACGCCTTCGATGCGCAGAAGCGCGTGATCGCCGGGGCTGCACCCTTCAAGTCCGGCAGCGCGACCGCCGGCGGCGGAGGCGGGCTGACCATCACCTCGGACGGCGAGAACGACGGCATCCTGTGGTGCCTCGGCAGCGATGGCGTGGCGCATGCGCTCGATGCGCTCGACGTCAGCACGGAGCTGTGGAGCAGCACGCAGAACGCGCCGCGCGACGCCCTCGGCAAGGGCGGGCACTGGCAGTTCCCCACCGTCGCCGCCGGCAAGGCTTACTTCCCCAGCGGGGACGGCAAGCTGGTGGTCTACGGTCCGCTCAAGCCCTGACCGCGGCGGGCGCGCACCCTCGCCCGCACGCATCCCCATTGGAGGAGCCTTCCGTGAAACGACGCCCGTACCGACGTCCGATAGCTGCCCGTGAGCTGCCCGCCCGCTGCGTCCTGCTCATGCTGGTGGTCGCCGCCGCCCAACTCACTGCCGCCGATTTCGACGGGTTGTTCACCCTCAGCCCGGTGAGCGCCCCCCAGCTGGTGCTGGCCGCCGGCGACGGCGGCCAGAGCGCCGGCGCGGCGGTCACGCTGGCGGCGACGGCGACCGGGCCCGCGCAGCAGTGGCGCATCACCGCCCTGGGCGAGGGCAACTACCGCATCCAGGCCGCCGCCGGAGCGTCCCTGGTGCTGGCGGCGGCGGGCGGCGGCAACGCCAACGGCACCGCCATCGTGCTCGAAGCCGACGCTGGCAAGCCCTGGCAGCTGTGGGCGATCGCGCGCAATCCGGCGGGGTCCTGGTGCCTGTCGCCCAAGCACGCTCCCGGCAAGGGCCTCGACGATTTCGCCGGTGCAAGCCAGCCCGGCGCCAAGCAGGACCTGTGGGACAGCGCGCCCGGGGATGAGCATCTCATGTGGCTGCTCAAGCCGCTCGCCGGCGCCACCATGCCCGCCGAGGTGCCCTCCAGCGCGCCGGCAGGCACGCTCAAGGAGTTTGCTTTTAGTGACAGCAAGATCTACCCCGGCACCCATCGCAGCGGCACGGTCTTCATCCCGGCGCAGTACGATGGCGCGACCCCGGCCTGCGTCTACATCCGCCAGGACGGCTACAACGCGCGCGAGAAGACCATGCTCGAGGCCCTCATCGCGGCCAAGGACATGCCGGTGACCATCGGCGTCTTCGTCCGCCCGGGCGACCTGCCGGCGCCGATGAAGGACACCCTCGGGCGGCGCAACCG
>JAYVMM010000489.1:0-4040 GCA_043758975.1 Planctomycetota bacterium
GCACCAGGCCAACCTGCGCATCCTCGAACCGCTCGCCGGGCGCCTCGGGCTGCCGATGAGCAAGGTGGTGATCAACATCGAGACCGTGGCCAACACCACCGCCGGCACCATCCCCCTCGCCCTCGCCGACGCCCAGCGCGACGGGCGCCTGCAGACCGGCAGCCGGGTGCTGCTCGCCGCCTTCGGCGGCGGCCTGACCTGGGGTGCCTGCTACCTGACCTGGGGGCGGCCATGAGCCATGCCGCGCTCAACCTGAGCGACGCGCTCGCCCGCCTGGCGGCACGCGAGCGCTACGCCAGCACCGCCGAGCGCCTGCGCCAGCTGCGCTGGATGATCCTCGCGCGCGTGGTCGACGAGCGCACCTTCGCGCTCTACAAGTCGGGCGAGCTCACCGGCAACGCCTTCCTCGGCAAGGGCCAGGAGGCGCTCGCCGCCGCCATCGGCATGAACCTGCGCCAGCCCGCAAAAGGCGTGCGCAGCGACGTCTTCGCCCCCCTCATCCGCGACCTCGCCGGGCGCCTGAGCTTCGGCGAGCCGGTGATCGACGTCTTCCGCACCCACCTGATGAAGCGCACCGGCCCGATGCGCGGGCGCGACGGCAACGTCCACCGCGGCAACCTCGCGCAGGGCATGCTGCCGATGATCAGCCACCTCGGCGCGATGGTCGCGCCGGTGGTCGGCACCCTGCTCGCGCGCCGCCTGCGCCATGAGCTCGACGACAGCGTCGGGGTGGCGAGCATCGGCGACGGCGGCATGGCCACCGGCGCGCTGCACGAAGGCCTCAACGCCGCCGCCATCGAGCGCCTGCCGCTGGTGCTGGTGGTGGCCAACAACCAGGTCTCCTACAGCACCTTCAACGACCACTCCTTCGCCTGCCACGACCTGGTCGAGCGCGCCGTCGGCTACGGCGTACGCGGGGTCTCCTGCGACGGCACCGACGCCGAGGACTGCCTGGCCACGGTGGGCGAGGCGATCGCTCATGCGCGCGCCGGCGGCGGACCAGTGATGGTGGTGGCGACCCTGCTGCGCCTGGCCGGCCACGGCACCCACGACGACGCCTCCTACATCACGCCCGAACTCAAGGCGCGCTTCGGCGACTGCCTCGAGCTGGCGCAGGCACGCCTGCTGCGCCAGGGCCTGGTCGACGAGGCCGGTGTGCAGGCGCTGTGGGAGGAGGCGCGCGCCGAGACCGCGCGCTGCGTCGACCAGGCGCGCGGCGAGGCGGACCCCGACCCCGACCTGGAGGACTGGTGCGCCTACAGCGCCCGCGACCTCGCCGGCCAGGCCGGCCCGGCCAGCAGCCCAGCCGCCGTCCAGGACGGTGCGCCTTGACCATCAGCTATCTCGAAGCCATCCGCCTCGCGCTCGAGGAACTGCTCGCCGAGGACCCGCGCACCTTCATCTACGGCCAGGACGTCGCCGGCCACTTCGGCGGTGCCTTCAAGGCGACCAAGGGTCTCTCCGAGCGCTTCGCCGCCCGCGTGCTCAATGCCCCGATCAGCGAGGACGCCATGGCCGGCATGGCCATCGGCGCCGCCCTCGACGGCATGCGCCCGGTGATCGAGTACCAGTTCGCCGACTTCGCCTCGCTCGGCTTCAACCAGCTGGTCAACCAGGCCGCCACCAGCTACTGGCGCACCGGGCGGAGCTGCCCGATGGTGGTGCGCCTGCCGGTCGGCGGCACCGTCGGTTCGGGCCCCTTCCACTGCCAAATGCCGGAGGCCTGGCTCAGCCACCACCCCGGGCTGGTGGTGGTCAGCCCGGCCACCGTCGCCGACGCCTACTGGATGCTCAAGGATGCGGTGGCGTGCCCCGATCCGGTGGTGTTCTGCGAGCACAAGTACCTCTACCGCCACCTCAAGGAGACCGGCGACCCGCGCCAGGCCGAGCACATGCCGCTGGGTGCGGCGGTGGTGCGGCGCGCCGGCAGCGACTGCTCGCTGATCAGCTACAGCGCGATGCTGCACGAGTGCCTGAGCGCCGCCGGCATACTCGAGAAGGAGCACGGCGTGACGGTCGAGGTGGTCGACCTGCGCTGCGTGCGCCCGCTCGACACCCAGACCATCCTCGAGTCGGTGGCCAAGACCGGACGCGCGGTGGTCGCCACCGAGGCCTGGCCCTTCGGCGGCATCGCCGCCGAGGTCCTGGCGCTGATCTCGAGCGAGGCCTTCCACCTGCTCGACGCCCCGCCCCGGCGCATATGCGCGCAGGACACGCCGATCCCGGTCCAGCCGGATCTCTATGCCGCCCACCGCCCGCACGCCGAGGACATCGTCGATGCGGTCCTGGAAACTGTGAGGTTCTGATGCGTCTCGCGGTGAAGCTCCCCCAATTCGGCGAATCGGCCGCCGAGGCCACGGTGATGGCCTGGCTGGTGGCGCCCGGCACCGCCATCGCCGCCGAGCAGGAACTAGTCGAGGTGCAGACCGAGAAGAGCGTGCTGACGGTGGCGGCGCCGAGCGCCGGCGTGCTCAGCGAGCAGTGCGCCGAACCCGGCACCAAAGTCGCGGTCGGCGCCGTGCTCGCCTACCTCGAGGTCGCCGGCGGCGCCAATGATCCCGCACCCGCGCCAGGCGATCCCGCGCCCTCAAGCGCGCCCACCCCCGCGCGCAGCGCGGTGCCGCGCCCGGCGACCGCCCGCCACGCCACCCGCCGCACACCCGGGGCGAGCTTCTACAGCCCGCGCGTGCGCACCCGCCTCGACGAGCACGGCATGCTGCCGGCCGACCTCGCCGCCATCATCGGCACCGGCGAGGGCGGGCGGGTCACCGCCGAGGACATCGACCGCTACCTCGCCGAGGGCAGCCCGATGAGCCCGATGCGTCAAGCGGTGGCGGCAAGCATGCTGCGCTCGTGGGAGCGCCCGCTCGCCACCGTCGGGCGTCCGGTCAAGATCGACCCCCTGCTCACCCACCGCCGCACCGTCGAGGGCCGCCCGAGCGCGACCGTCTACTGCATGCGTGCGCTCGCCCTCGCGCTCAAGGACGACGACCGCATGGCCCGGCGCATCGTCGGCAGCCGCATCAGCAGCCCGTCGTCGATGGACCTCGCGGTGGCGGTGGAGGTCGACGACGGCGTGCTCACGCCGGTGGTGCGCAAGGTCGACAGCCTCGACCTTTCCAGCCTCACCGCCGCGGTGGAGAATGCGGTCGAGCGCGCGCGCAAGGGCCGCGCCAGCGAACTCGGCGAGGCGGTCTCCACGGTGACCAACTACGGCACCTTTGGGCTGACCTGGGCGACCGCCATCCCCGACCCCGGGCAGAGCATGATCCTCGGCATCGGCGCGGTGCACTACGTACCCGACTGGAACCCCGCGGCCAGGGTGTGGGACCGCGCGCGCGAGGCCGAGCTCACCCTCACCTTCGACCACCGCATCGCCGACGGCGGCGCCGCCGCCCGCCTGCTGATGCGGGTGGCGGACTTCCTCGAGCATCCCGAGCGGCTGTAGCGGCTGGAGCGGCTGGAGCGGCTGGAGCGGCTGGCGGCAGTGGCTGCAGCAGCAGCGACCCTCGCCGCTATTTAGCCGCCGGCACCTCAAGCGGGTTGAACACCGGGCGCATGCGCACCTCGGCGGCGCGATTGTCGCCGAGGTGCCACTTGAGGGTGAGCTGCCCGGGCGCGGTCTGGCCGACCGGGATCCAGGAGCTGCCGGAGAGCGGTCCGGTGCGCACCTCAAGCTCACTGCCGGCGTGGCGCAGGCGGAAGGTCACCCCGGCGGGCCCGCCGGGCGCCAGCTGGCGATCGGGCTTGCCGGTCTCGCGCACGAGCAGCCCCTGGCGGCCCGCCACCAGGGAGCGGGTGGGCGAGAGCACCAGCGCCCAGACGTCGAGCTCGTCGGCGCCAGGACCCACGATGCGCACGTTCAGCTGCACCGACACGCGCTGCGCGCGCGGCCCCTTGCCGGCGCCGAAAGCGCCGCCGCCCGCGCTGCCGCTGCCGGTGAAGCGCGCGACCTCGTCCTTGAGCTCGAGCGCAGTCGCCGGGGTCGCCGTCCACTCGCGCCACAGCTCAGTGATGCGCTTGATATCCTCGGGCCTCAG
>JAYVMM010000490.1:0-13829 GCA_043758975.1 Planctomycetota bacterium
GGCGCCCTGGAGAGCGACGAGATGGAGCGCCTCGCCGAGGCGGCGCGGAATTTCAAGGGCTGGCAGCTCGATCTGATGGACGTCTCCGATCTCACCGTGCAGGCGCTGCGCAGCGTGGTCAAGCGGCGCGCGCTGGAGACCAAGGGCGCGCTCAAGCTGGTGGTGCTCGACTACCTCCAGCTGCTCAGTTCGGCGCGCTCCGACGCCAACGAATACGAGAAGGTCAGCGAGATCAGCCGCGTGCTCAAGGTCATGGCGCGCGAACTGCGCATCCCGGTGATGGCGCTCTCGCAAATGTCCCGCGACAGCGAGAAGGGCCATGGCGCGGCGCCGCGCCCGCCGCGGCTCTCCGACCTGCGCGGCTCGGGCTCGATCGAGCAGGACGCTGACGCGGTGATCTTCATGCACCGCGATGGGGAGGGCAGCAAGGCCGACGAGTGCCGGCGCATCCAGGTTATCGTCGCCAAGAACCGCTTCGGGCCGACCGGGATGTCGGCGATGAACTTCTTCCCAGCGACCATGAAGTTCGAGCTCGCCGCCCGCGAGATCGATCCCGACGCGGTCGAGGATGCCACCCGCCGCGAGCGCATCGAAGCGCAGCCGAAGCAGGACGAGGACCTCTTCGGTTGAGCCGGTGCGCCGATGGGGCGGAATGGACCCGCACCGGCATGGTGGGCGGAGGCAGGCGGTCGGGCGCAGGCAGGTGGCGCGCGCAGCCGCCGCCGGCAGCCTGCCCCCCCTGGCGCTGGCCCACCTGCGGCGCGGGGGTAGGCTGCCGCTTCGACCATGCTCCCCGGCGCGAACTTCAGGTGGAAAGTGCTGCTGCCTGCGGTGGTGATCGTGGTCCTGGCCTTCAGTGTGGTGCCGCTGCGCTCGCTGCCGCAATCGACCCTGCGCACGCACTACACCCTGCGTACCGGCATGCAGGGCAGCATCTTGCTGCCCTGGTCGAGCGCCGAGCAGCAGCCGAATGAAGCCGACAGTGTGAGCGCAGCGTGGCGGCTGAACCTGCGCCTCGACTCGGCGCTGCGCCGGCCCGGGCCATCGTGGCTGATGTTCGAGCGCTCCAAGGCCGGCGAGGGCTATGAGCTGCACTGGCAGACCGCGTCCATGGGCCTGCAGCTGTTCCGCGCCAGCGACCAGACCCTGCTCGGCAGCACCAGCCTCGAACGCTTCCCCGCCCAGGTGGTCCTCACCCGCCACGGCTACCGCCTTGAGGTGCTCGCCGATGGCGTCTCGGCGCTCGACTGCATCGATCCGCTGCCCACCCCGCCGGCGGACAGCCTGGGCCTGACCGCCTCCGGACCGATGCCCGACAGCACCTTCAGCCTGTTCGACGACCGCCGCCTGGTCGACCCGCGCCTGCTCGCGGGCATCGCCATCGAGCACAACGACGTGCTCCGCCCGCTGCTCGACCTCGGCGACCGGCCCGACTTTGCGGTGCTCACCGTGCGCTATGCCCTCGCCCTCGATCCCGAGAAGGCCGCCGGCGAGGTGGTCACCGCGCTCGAGCACGCCGGGGCCGCGGTGCGCGCGCTGCCGGCGGACCAGCCCGGACGCAACCAGCTCCAGCACTGGCTGGCGTGGGGCGAGATCCGCCTCGCCCTCACGCGCCAGGATGGCGATGCGCCCGCGCGCACCAGCGCCGCCATCCGCCAGCTGGTGATGCTCGGCGAAACCTCGCCCGAGCCGGAGGATCTCGGCCTGCTGCTTGAGGTGCTCGCGCGCATCACCAACGTCTGCGCCCGCCCGCCCTACCGTGCGCCCGAAGAGGTGCTGCGCTGGCGGCGCGCGTGGTTCGACATCCTCGCCTACACCGCTGCGCGGGCGGAGACAGCCTGCGCACCGCAGCACCGCCCCGGCGGCATGGCCGCTCCGGCGATCGACGACGGCTGGCGCTGGCAACTGCGCCTGATCGTGCACGCCGCCGAATGCCTGCGTGGGCCGCCCTCCAGCGACGACGAGAGCGCGACCGATGGGGCCGCCGCCGCGATGCAGCGCCCGCCCTGGCCGCGGCCCACCCCGATCGAGGCCCCCGACTGGGTGGTCAGCCGCTGGCGCGCCTTCGCCGGCAACGATCCCGGCGGCCCGAATTTCGCTAGCCCGATCCCCGCCGGCCCGGACGAGCGCAACCCCATCCGCCCCGCGCTCGATCACCTCATCCAGCTCGCCGCCTTCGAGCCGGTGGCGGCGGTGACCATGCGCGCGCACATCCTCGACGCCCTCGCCGGCCTGGCCGCCAACCGCAGCCCGGAGGCGCGGCGGGCGGTGGAGCAGAAGGCGATGGACAGCGTGCGCTCACAGGCGGTCCCGGCACGCGAGGCGGTGCTCGCTGCCGCGCTGCTCGCCCTGCGCGGCTTCGGCGACCCCAACCAGGCGCTTTCCGACCTCGACTGGGATCCCCGCCATCTCGAACTCAAGGGCGATGGCTCCATCCCCTGGTACCGCCGAGACGCTCTCGCCTATGCCCTCTACCGCCTGATCCAGCACCGCGTAGCGGAGACCGGCGGCGCGCCCGCGACCGGCAACCCGCTGACCAAGCCGGAGGAGCTGCCCGATGGCCTAGGTCCGTTCACCCGCCTGCTCAGCGGCAAACCCGACGCCACCCACGAGGCCTGGCTCACCGACCCTCAGGTGCTGCCGCCGGCGCAGGCCCTGGCCGCGGCACTGGCGATGCAGGAGGTCCTCGGGGCGCCCGGGGCCAAGCCGCAATGGTGGCTGCTCGATCAGCTGCCGTGCTACACCCTGCCTTTGGCGCTGCTCAAGCGCGGCGACGCCGGCGGCGGCACGCCGCCGGCGAGCGGCCTGGGCAAGCCCCCGCCATTGGTGCCATGAGCGTAAGAGCGGGCGCATTTGCCCATTCCCTTGCCGCAGCGGGGCCGATCATGCCGCCCCCACGCCCCCCGGATCGCCCATGACGCTCCCCGTTATCGCCATTGTCGGCCGGCCCAATGTCGGCAAATCAAGCCTGTTCAACCGCCTGGTCGGCGAACCGATCGCCATCGTCGATCCCACCCCCGGGGTGACGCGCGACCGCCTGCTGCATGCGGTGGACCGCGACGGCTGGCAGTTCGAAGTGGTCGATACCGGGGGCATCGGCATCGTCGACGAGCATAAGCTCGAGGCCGACGTCTATCGCCAGGTCGAGCGCGCCATCGGCACCGCCGACCGCATCATCTTCCTCACCGACGGGCGCGTCGGCGTCACCCACCAGGACCGCGAGATCGCCGCCCGCCTGCGCCCGCTCGGCAAGCGCGTGCTCCTGGCGGTCAACAAGCTGGACCACGAAGGCCTCGATCAGGAGCTCTACGCCTTCCTCTCCCTTGGTCTCGGCGATCCGGTGGGCATCAGCGCGTCGCAGGCGCGTGGCCTGCACGAGCTGCTCGAGCGCCTGTGCAGCGAGCTGCCAGGCGCGCGCAAGGACGTCGAGGCGCCGAGCCCACCCTTCGACGGGCGCATCCGCATTTGCTTGGCCGGACGGCGCAACGTCGGCAAGTCCTCGATCACCAACGCGCTGTGCGGAGAAGAGCGCGTCATCGTCGCCGACCTGCCCGGCACCACGCGCGACGCCATCGATGTGCCGCTGCACCGACCGGAGGGCGAGTTCATCCTCATCGACACCGCCGGGCTGCGCAAGAAGAACCAGATCGAGCAGGACCTGGAATTCTACGCCGCCTGCCGCACCGAGCGCGCGATCAAGCGCGCCGACGTGGTGCTGCTGGTGCTCGACGCCGGCGACGAGGTCGGCATGGTCGACAAGAAGATCGCGCACTTCTGCGAGGTCGAAGGCAAGCCCACGGTGATCGTCATCAATAAATGGGACCTCGCCGAGCAGGGCGGGGCCAAGCGCGCGCAGTACGCCGAGTGGCTGTACGACCGCCTGCCCGGCCTGCGCTACGCGCCGGTGACCTTCTGCTGCGCGCTCACCGGCTTCAACGTCGGCGAAGCCCTGCGCCTGGCCAGCGAACTGCACGCCGAGACCCAGGCGCGCGTCACCACCTCGGAGCTCAACCAGCTGATCGAGGCGGCGGTGCAGAAGCGCCGGCCCAAGCGCGTGGGGCCGGTGCCGACCAAGCTCTACTACGGCACCCAGGTGACCTCGCTGCCGCCAACCTTCGTCTTCTTCGTCAACCGCACCGACTGGATCGAACCCGCCTACTCGCGCTACCTCGAGAACTTCCTGCGCGAGCGCTTGCCCTTCAAGCGCGTGCCTCTGCGCATCCTCTTCAAGGCGCGCGAGAGCGTGTTCCACGACCAGCTCGACCAACACAAGGTGGTGCAGGCGCGCAACAAGTCGGAGCGGCGCGCCAACCTCATCGTGCCCAAGCCGAACAAGCGGCGCGCGCCGCGCGCGCCGCGCACGCGGCGCCGGCCATGAGCTCGCCCCGGCCCCCCTGCCGCCGCCTGGCGGCACCGCGCGGGAGGTGCGCATGATCGCCTGGCTGCTGCTGCCTGCCGCCTACCTGCTCGGCTCGGTGAGCTTCGCCTACCTCGCCGGGCGCGCCAAGGGCATCGACCTGCGCGAGCACGGCTCGCGCAACCTCGGCGCCACCAACGTCGGACGCGTGCTGGGCAAGACCTGGGGTTTCGCGGTGTTCTTCGCCGACCTCGCCAAGGGCCTGCTGCCGGTGCTCCTGGCGAGCTACCTCGCCGAGCAGGCCCCCGGCCACCAGTTCGGCTCGCTCCCGGTGCTCACCGCGGCGGCGGTCATCCTCGGCCACAGCTTCACCTGCTTCCACAGCTTCAAGGGCGGCAAGGCGGTCGCCACCTCGCTCGGCGTGCTCATCGCCCTGGTCTACCTGGTCGCGGCGATCTGCCTGGCGAGCTGGATCATGGTGTGGGCGATCGGCTACGGCCTCTTCCGCCTGAGTGCAAGCAACGCGGTCGGACCGGCCTCGGTGGTGGCTGCCCTGGTGATGCCGTTCGCCCACCTGGCGACCTTCAAAGACCCCTGGGGGCTGCTCAACCTGCCGTTGACCCTGTTCCTGTTCCTGGTCTCCGCCCTGGTCGTGGTCAGGCACCGCAGCAACATCGCGCGCTTGTTCGTGCGCGAAACCCCACCGCCCGCGCCCTGAGCGGCGCTCAACCGCCGGGCGGGCGCTCGCTGATCTCGGTCATCAGCGCGAGCAGCGCCTGGCGCGCCCGGTAGAGCCGCTTCTCGACGTTGGCCGGGGTCAGCCCGAGGGTTTCGGCGATCTGCTCGTAATTGAGGCTGGCTTCGTACTTCAGCGCCAGGATCTCGCGGTACTGCGGCGGGATCTTGGCCAGCGCCACGCGCAGGACCTCGAGCTGGGGGTTCTCGTGCTTGTCCTCGACCACCGGCTGCTCGATCGCCAGCTCGATGCCGACGCTGCGCACGCGGGCATGGCGCCGCAGCCAGCTGACCGCCTCGTTGCGCACGATGGCGCTCAGCCAGGCCGGGAAGGTGGCCGCCTCGCCGAGCTGACCAAGGTGGTCGTAGGCGCGCACGAAGGCCTCCTGCATGACGTCATCCACCGCGGGATCGTCGCCGAGTACCGAGCGCGCCACCGCGCGCGCGCGCATCGCGTGCATCGCCAGCAGGGTCTCGAAAGCATGGCGATCGCCATCGAGCACACGTTGAACCAGCCCCGCATCCACTTCAGACATGGCTGCGATCATCGCCCGCGCGCGCAGGGGCGCTGTATTTTTCCATTTGGCGCGCGCAACGGCGATTGAGACTGTCGCCCATGAGCAACCACCGCGGCGCGCCCGCCCGCCCACCCGGGCCGGCCATCCGCACCATCACCCTCGATTGGGGCGATACCCTCGCCGCCAATTTCGGCATGCCCTACCTGGAGACCCAGCGGCGCGCCTTCAGCCGCCTCGGCGACGACTTGCGCCAGCTCGGGGGTACGGCGGACGCCGACTTCTGCGCGCGCGCCATGGCCGAGCTGGCGGTGGAGTGGAAGCGCTCGATCGATCCGCAGCAGAACCCCGAGCACCGCGAATTCGACTTCCTCGCCATGCTCGACGGCTGGGTGGCGGGCGCCGGCGCGATCGACCTCGCGCCGCATGCGGTGCGCCTGGCGATCGAACGCTGCACCGCCACCCTCACCGATACCGTCATCCCCTACGCCGACACCGCCGCCGCGCTCAGCCTGCTCAAGGCGCGCGGCTACCGCATCGGCATCCTCTCGCACGTGCCGTGGCCGGGCGACGCCTGCCGTGCCTGGTTCCTCCGCCACGGCCTGTCCCCCTACATCGACTTCTACAGCCTGAGCTGTGAGATCGGCTGGATCAAGCCCAATCCGCGCCATTTCCAGCATGCCCTCGCTCATGCCGGCTGCACGGCGACCGAAATCCTGCATGTCGGCGATCATCCGCTGCGCGATGTCGCGGGCGCCCGGCAGTGCGGTTTCCGCACCTGCCTGCGAGTGACGGAGAACATCTACCCCCAGGACGTCCTGGCCGGCTGCCAACCGGACGCCGAGATCCTCCATCTCCGCGAGCTGCTTGCGGTGCTCGAGCGCCTCTCGCGCTGAGGCGTCTGGCGCTTGCACGCGCGCCGCACGCGCTGTCATGGCGGCATGAGCAGCAGAGAGCCGCCACGACCTGGTCCCGAGCGCGACCGCCATCTCGCGGCGCAGCCGCGCTGGGCGCCGCGCCGGGCGGTGGCGCTGGGCAGCGTGGTCGCCGATCTCATGCGCAGTGAGGAGATCCAGCGCCTGCGCCGCTTCCAGCGCGTCAACGGCGCCCTGCGCGGCGCGCTGGGCGCCGCCCAGCTGGCGCGCATCACCCCGGTTCAGCTCAAGGGCGGCGTGCTCACCATCGAGGTTGCCGACTCCCCGCTGCTTGCCGAGCTGCGTCAGCACCACGCCCAGCTGCTGCTCGCCGCCCTGGCCGCCGCCGGCACCGGGGTCAGCCGCGTGCAACTGCGCCTGGCCCGGCTCAAGACTCGGAAGTGACCACGCGGCCTTCCGGCCACACCACCGCGCTGAGCGGGCGGTTGGGCATGCCGCCACTGGTGTCGCAGAGGATGCGCTGGGGGGTGACCACCACCTCGGCGAGCGGCATGTGCCCGCTCACCACGCACCACTCCTCCGGCAGGTCGGAAGGCACCATCCAGGCGCGCTCCTTGTCGAACAGCGCCGGCGGATAGCCGTTGTCGTGGTGCCAAGCGTCGTGCAGCTCGCGCACCTGCGGACGCAGCTCGCCGGCATCGAGGCCGGCATGGACGGCGACCCAGTGGCGGCGCCCCTCGCTTCCCTCCATCACCCACGGCAGCCCGGCCAGCCAGCCGAGGTGGGCACGCAGCTCGTGGCGCAGACCGGGGAGGTCATCGCTGGTGACGCCGCAGGCCTGCAGCACAGCGGCGCCGCCGAAGCGCTGGTGCCAGGCGGCGTAGAAGGCGGCATCGGGCTCGATTCCGAGCACGGGGGAGCCGATGCCGCGCAGCAGCGCGTACTCATGGTTGCCGAGCAGGCAGTGCGCCTCTCCGGCATCGCACAGCGCGTGCACGCGCGCGAGCACGCCGAGCACATCGGGGCCGCGGTCGATGAGGTCGCCGACGAAGACCAGCGGCGGCCTGACCTTGGCGAGCAGGCGCTCGAGGCGGTCGGACCAGCCGTGGACGTCGCCGATGAAGGTCACGGACATGTGGCCATTCTCGCGCCTTCGCCGCCAGGGGAAGGCCCGGGACGGCGCCGAGCGCCGCCCCGGGGAACGTCAGCCGCCGCCTACTTGGCCGGCGCGGCTGGCGCTGGCTTGGCTTCCGCTGGCTTAGCTTCCGCCGGCTTAGCTTCCGCCGGGGTGACGTCCTTGGGCTTGATCACTCCGGGAGGAACGACCTCGACTGGCTTGGCCTCAGCCGGCTTGGCCTCAGCCGGCTTGGCCGGGGTGAGGTCCTTGAGCAGTTCGACCTCGAAGGTGAGGATCTCGTTGGCGCCGATGTTCGGCGGCGAGCCCTTCTCGCCGTACGCGAGCTCAGGCTTGATGAAGAGGCGCCACTTGTCGCCCTCCTTCATCAGTTGCAGCGCCTCGGTCCAGCCCTTGATCACGCCGTCGACGCGGAAGCTCGCCGGGCCGCCACCGTTCTTGCCCGACTCGTCGAAGACCTTGCCGTCGATCACGCTGCCCTTGTAGTTGACGCTGACCTCATCGCTGATCGCCGGCTTTCGCCCGTTCGCAGCCCCGCTGCTGATGACCTCGTATTGCAGGCCGGTGGGGGTGGTGGTGATGCCGGGCTTCTTGCCGTTCTCCTCCAGCCATTGGCTGTTGGTCTTGCCGGTGCTGCCGGCCATCGGCTCCTTGGGCTTATCCTCGAAGATCTTGTCGAGCGCCGGGCGCATGCTCTTGAAGCTGTCGTCGCTGATGACGTAGAAGAACTTGATGAAGCGCTGCGAGACGGCGGCGGCGTGCGCGTTGCCGGCGGCCTTGGCGTCCTTCTTCTCTTCCTTCTTGGCCTCGGGCTTGTCGTCCTTCTTGGCCTCGGCCTTCGCCTTGGCCTCTTTGGCCTCTTTGGCCTCTTTGGCCTCCTTCGCCGCATCCTCGTCGAGGGCTTCGTCGTAGCGCACGAACACCGCCATGAAGCGGTTGCGGCCCTTGGCAGCGTCCTTGTCCTTATCCTTGTCGGCCTTGGCGTCCTTGGCGTCCTTGGGCTTGTCAGCCTTGGCCTTGTCGGCCTTGGCCTTGTCGGTCTTGCCGCTGAGGTCGGCATCCTCGTCGTCGACCGAGACGCTGCCGAACACTAGGCTGTAGTCGAGGCCGTCCTTGGTCACCAGGTCGAGGCGGCCCTCGTTGCTGTAGAGCGCATACGGGTGTCCGCCCAGGGCGAGGACCAGGGCATTGGGCTCCTTGATCAGGTTCTGGTCGGCGAGCGGGAAGAAGCCGTCGAGCTGGAGGTCCTGCAGGCTGAACTCGCGGATCCCGGCGAGCTTGAGCCCGGTCACCTCGGTGATCAGCTTGTCGACCACCTCCTTGCTCAGGCGCTTGCCGGCGGGCGCCTTGTCGGTCGCCCAATCGGTGTCGCCGGCCTTGCGCGTGAACGGGGTCTCGCCGCGCTTGTTGATGGTGCCCTTGTCGGCATCCACCGAGTAGTCCTCGATCAGCACCTTGCGCAGGTCGTCCTTCTTGAGCTTGAGCAGGTCGGTCTCGACCCAGTCGACGAAGCGCGTGCTGATGTCGACATCGACCTTGGCGGTGAAGACTTCCTTGCTGTCCGCCTCGCGCACGAACGACACCCCTTCGCCGTCGCTGGCGCGGTTGCCGACGATGAGGTCGAGCACATCAGCGCCGGTGGCGTCCTTGAGGGTGATGCGCTTGCCGCGGCCCTTGCTGATGCCGGGGGACTGATCGAGCGGGTCGATCACGCCGAGCTCTTCGTATTTCTTGGCATCCTCGGTCACTTTGCGGCCCGGCTTGACATTGAGCACGCCGCCCGCGGTCTTGCCCACGCGCGTGCCGCCATCGGCGGGATAGTCGAAGTGGCTGGGGATGATCCAGCCCTTGCCGTCGCGCTTGACCTCGAAGCGCTTGGTGGTGGCGGTGCTGTCGTCCCAGCTGACCACGCGCAGCCCGGCAATCTGCTCCGGCTTGACCTCCTTGCCGCCCTTCATCAGCAGCTGGGTCTGCTCGCCGGTGGCGGCGCGAGCGGCCACCGAGGAACGCGACCAGGCGGGGACGGCGGTCGCGACAGCGAGGATGCCGAGCACGAGTGGCAATTGCTTCATGATAGGCTCACTTCCGGTATGGGGGCGGCGTTCAAACGGAATGGCGCTTGCGCGCAGGCGGGATGTGGGTGCGTTCTTGGCGCAGGCGGTTGGCCGAGATCGCCAGCACCAGCAGCAGCATGAGGGTGGCCGGGGTGCAAATGGCCCAGAACTTGACCTGCAGGCGGTCCTGCTGGATCACCCGGCGCTGCTGGCCCTTGGCGTCGTGGATGACATCGACCTTGTGCTCCTCGATCGCCTTGAGCTGCTCGTCGAGCTTGTGCTGTTCCGCGGCCTGCACGTTGGCCTTGAGCTGCTCTTTGGCGGAAGGATCGAGATCCTCCTGGCGGTCGATGCTGGCCACCCGGTCATTGAAGACCTTGCGCGCCTTCTCGGCGGTGGTCTCGGCGTCGATCTCGGCGGCACTCGACACCTTGCGCACGAATGCCGTGGTCGAGACCAGCACGCTCTCCAGGCGGGTCAATGGCCTGGCCTGCGGACGGCGGTTGCGCACCGCCAGGAAGTCCGAGTCGCCGGCCAGGGCGTCGACGCAGTTGGCGAGGAACTGGACATTGCGCAGGGAGAACAGCTCGGCGTATTGCTCACGCACCTCCTTGGGCAGGCGGCTGCCAGCGCTGCGGTACATGTCGTAGAACTCGTTGCTCGCCATGTCGGTATCGGCGACCACGATGACGTGCACCGGCTTGGGGCTGGGCACGCCGACCTTGTCCTCCTTCTTGGACTCGGCCTTGTCGTCCTTCTTACCCTCCGCCTTGTCGTCCTTCTTGTCGTCCTTCTTGGCGGGCTCGGGCTTGTCGTCCTTCTTGGCCGCGGGATCGGACTTGGGATAGGCGCTGCCCATGGTGCCGGTGATCTCCACCGCCAGGGCCGCAGAACTGGTGCGGTCATCCTCGAGGTACTTGCTCGGCTCGCGCGGCTGCATGCCCATCATGCCCTGCGCGATGTGGTCGCTGAAGGCGGTCCTGCCCCACGGGCTGCCGGCACAGGTCTGCAGCAGGCGGACGACCTTGAGGTCGGGGCGCTTGTCGGCGGCCTCCAGGATGGCGCCCGGGAAGGGCAGCAGCACGGAGTCGATGCCGATGGTGGTCGGGGTGTCGAGCACCCCCTTCTGGTCGCGCGTCGCCCACACGAAGGACGGGCGCAGCACGCCGCGGAACTGGTGGCTGGGGTTGTAGTCGGACCACACCACGCGACCGAGGTCGAACTCCAGCCCGAGGGCGTGGTAGAGCGGCTTGAGGTCGGCCTTCTGCGGCTGGTCGGGATTGGGCGGCTGGTAGGGGTTGTTGTTCTGGCCCTTCTTGGGCATGCTCGGCGCGAGCTGGGGGCTGGAGAACATCGGCAGCGGGTCCTCGAGCAGCAGCGCCGGGCGCCCGTTCCACAGGTAGTCGTTGAGGTGCTCGACCTGGGTCTGGGTCAGGCTTGAGGGCAGCGGCACCACCAGCACATCGATGTCGCTGGCGACCTCGCTGTCGAGGTTGACGTCGCGGATCTCGTACTGCTTTTTCCACTCGTCGATCAGCGACCACGCCTGGCGCATTTGCCCGGTCTGGAAGTCGAAGTCGGCGGTCATCTTGAGGTCGGTGGCGGCGAGGCCGAGGACCTTCTTCTTCGCGCTCGCCACCCCGCGCACCGCGCGCACCAGCTCGAACTCGACCGAGAGGCCGGGATCGAACGAGCCGATCACCTGGCTGTGCGCGCCGCACACCACCGCGGCGCCGAGGAAGACGTCCTCCTCCTCATGGCCGTTCACCGTCTCGATCACCGCCTTGAACGGCTTGAGCCCGTAGTCCTTGACCGCCAGGGTGCCCCAGGCGTCGGTCGGCTCGCTCGGATGGTGGACCTCGACTTCGACCTTGCCCTGCGAGGCGCGCTGCAGCGCGAGCGCCTTGTCCTCGACCTCCTTGCCCTTGAGCTGGAGGTCGGCGGGCAGGCTGTCGCTGATGAACACCACGACCTTCACCCGCTCATTGATGCCCGAGAGGGTGGTGGCGGAGGCCTGGCTGATCGAGGCGAGGCCCTCGGTGCTGACGTCGGCGTCGACGTTGTGGCGAGCGGAGATGCGCGCCACGTTCACCGCCACGATCAGGGCGAAGACCATGCTCAGCACCTGCGAGGTGACCTCCTGGGTGGAGTGCGGGCGCCAGCGCCGGCTGGCGAGCTGGAGCACGGCCATGCCGATGCTCGCCACCGCTACCGCGAGTGCGCTGATGACGCCGCTGATGGTCACCACCCCGCGATCGAAGGGGTCGAACCAGCCGACCGCGTTGGCGCCCCACAGGATGATGCCGGAATAGGCGGCGCCGATGACGAAGGCGATGGCGGCGGTGCCGACCTGGACGCTGGCCAGCAGGCCGACCCCGGCGAGGGCGAGGCCGGCGAACCACCAGCCGAGGTAGTTGGCCACCACCAGGCCGAGGTCGGGGGTGCCCAGCCACATCAGCACCGCCACGTTGGTCAGGCTGCAGGCGAGGGCGAGGGTGAAGTAGCTGACGATCGCCAGGTACTTGCCGAGCAAGGCGTCGATCACCCCGAGCGGGAGGGTGAGCAGCAGTTCCTCGGTGCCGAGCTCACGCTCGGTCGACCATGCTCCCATCGCCAGCGACGGCACCAGGATCACCAGCAGCCAGGGCATCACCGCGAACAGCGGGCCGAGGTCTGCGATGTTGCGGCTGTAGAAGGAGTCGGGCCAGAACAGGAACAGGCTGCTGACCACCACGAAAGCGAAGATGAAGACGTAGCCGAGCGGATTGCCGAGCAGGCTGCCGAGCTGGCGCCGCCACACCGCCTTGATGCCGTTGATGTGGAACGTGCTCATGCCGCCACTCCTTTGGTCAGTTCATGGAAGCGCTCTTCGATGGTGCGCCCACCGGCCAGCTCCTTGGGCGTGCCCTGGAAGACCACGCGCGCCTCGCTGATCAGCACCACGCGGTCGGCCATCGCCGCCACCTCCTGCAGGATGTGGGTCGAGAGCAGCACGGTCTTGGCCTTGGCCAGCTCCTTGACCAGGTCGCGCACCAGCACGATCTGGTTGGGGTCGAGGCCGGCGGTGGGCTCGTCGAGGATCAGCACCTGGGGGTCGTGCAGGATGGCCTGGGCCAGGCACACGCGCTGGCGGAAGCCCTTGGAGAGCTTGCCGATGGCCTTGTACCACACTTCTTCGATGCGGCAGCTGACGGCCACGCGGTCGAGCGCCTGGCGCTGGGCGGCGCCGGAGATGCCGCGGGTTTCGGCGATGAAGCTCAGGTAGGTGCCCGGGGTCATGTCGGGGTAGAGCGGCCCGTTCTCAGGCAGGTAGCCGAGCACCGTGCTGGCGGCGATGCGCTCGCTCTGGACGTCGTGTCCGGCGATGTAGGCGCGGCCCTCGCTGGGCGCGAGGAAGCCGGTGAGGATCTTCATGGTGGTCGACTTGCCGGCGCCGTTAGGCCCGAGGAAGGCGGTCACCGAACCCCGCGGCACACTGAAGGAGACGTTCTGGATGGCGGTAAAGTCACCGTAGTATTTGCTCAGGCCCTCGGCGCGGATCAGCAGGTCGCCCGCCGGGGCGGCGCTGGGCGCGGGGGCGGGGGCGGCAGTGGTATCGGTCATTCATCCTCCAGGTAGGGACGGCGAAGGCGCTGGTTAATTTCAGATCCGACAGGACGCGCACCGGGCGGGATCCTTACCGTCCGGCATGAGGAGCCGGATGGACTGGGCGCAGCCCGGGCGCCGAGGCGCGGATTGTGTAAAGCCTGACCAGGAATCAACGTGATTGCGCTAGGCCTGACCGCCGGGCGGGGGTCAGCCCTGGCATTGCCCGCCCGGGACCATGCGCTACCGTCCTGCCTCCTAGGCGCAGCCACGCCCTCCTCCAAGGACCAGCCATGCAGTTCGACATCAGCCGCGACTTCCTCGACGGGATCCTGCTCCAGCAGCCGCCTACCCGCGAGGCCCTGGGCGAGATCCGCGCCGCCGGCCAGCTGCACTTCCTGCCCTCGAGCCCCGATGGCACCATGCACACCGCAGTGGCCGCTTTTGCCCTCTTCCTCGGCAAGGACAAGGGCGACAAGGTCGAGCAGCCCTTCGCCCGCGGCGGCTGGCGCTTCCTCTTCACCACCGATGCCTCCTTCGACCCCAAGACCGGAACCGACCTCCCGTTCTTCC
>JAYVMM010000491.1:0-3837 GCA_043758975.1 Planctomycetota bacterium
TACAACCCGCAGGCGATCATTGACGGCAACGATGACCTCAAGCGCGTACTCGGACTGATCAAGAGTGGCCACTTCAACCAGACCGATCCCGGCATCTTCGACGACATTATCGGCTCGCTCACCGTGTGGGGCGACTATTGGATGGTGTGCTGCGACTTCGCCGACTACGTCAAAGCCCAGGGCCGCGCCGGTACGCTCTACCTCGACCAGGAGCGCTGGACCGCGTCCAGCATCATGAACACCGCCGCCTCGGGCAAATTCTCCACCGACCGCACCATCTCCGAGTACAACCGCGAGATCTGGACCCTGGCCACGGTGCCGGCGCTGCCGGTGGGGTGAGCGCGCGCGTGGCGGGACGGCGCGGGCGAGGCTTGCCGGCGAGCGCGCTCGCCCATGCTCGATGCGATGCTGTTCGCGCTGCACGGCTTCACCGAGAACGACGAGACCTGGCGCGCCCTGCTGGCGCCGCTCGCTGAGCAGCTGCGCTGTGAACTGCTGCCCGGCCACGGCTGCAAGCCCTGTCCGCCCGGCCTGACCATGGCCAGCCTGGCGACCGAGCTCGCCGCCCAGCTGCCGGCGGCGGGCGGCGGCCTGCTCGGCTACAGCATGGGCGGGCGGCTCGCGCTCCAGCTCGCTCTCGACCACCCCCAGCGGGTGCGCCGGCTGGTGCTGATCGCCTGCCACGCCGGCATCAGCAACGCTGCCCAGCGCGAGGAGCGCAGGCAGCGCGACGAACGCCTGGCGCAGATCCTGGAAGAGGACGGCATCGGGCCGTTCGTAGCCTGGTGGCAGAGCAACCCGGCCCTGCGCCCGGCGGCGCCATTGGCACGCAGCGTCGAAGAGGCGCTGCGCGCGGTGCGCCTCAACCAGGATCCGCTCGGCCTGGCCGGGGCCCTGCGCGGCTTCGGCAGCGGCGCGATGCCCGACCTGTGGCCGCGCCTGGGCGAGCTGGCGATGCCGGCACTGCTGCTGGCGGGCAGCGAGGACGACTCCAATGTGCGCCAGCTCTCCGAGATGGCCGCGCGCATGCCGCACGCGCAGTGCGTCGTCATCCCCGCCGCCGGCCATGCCGTGCACCGCGAGCAGCCGGGGCCGTTGGCGCGCGCGCTCACCCGCTTCCTCGCCGCCTGACCATGTACACTATCAATGCCCTGGAACGGGGCAGCGGCGCCCGGCGGCGGCTGATCAATGCCCTCGGCGACGCCCTCGCCCAGCTCATCCGCCTGGGCGACCGGCTCGCGCCCGCTGCGCTCGCCTGCCCGCTCGCGCCAGAAGAGCGCGGCGATTGCCGGGTGCGCAACCTCGACGGCCTAGCGGTGGCCGAGCTGGGCGGGGACGCCGCCACGCTCGGGCGCCAGGCCGGGGCGCTCTACCGCGCACGCCTGCCCGCGCTGCTCGCCCTTGTGCGCCTGCGCCCGGTGCTCATCGCCGGGCTGCTCGACGGCACCGTGGCGCGCCTGGCGGCGGGCATCCCGCCCCACCACCGGCGCGAGCTCGACGAACTGGCGCACGCCGCCGGGGTCGACGCGCAGGCGCTCCTCGCGGCCAACGTGCTGATCGACTGCAGCTGCACCGCGGTGGTGGCGACGCCGCGCGGAGGCGCGCCGCTGATGGTGGCGCGCAACCTCGACACCTTCCCGCCCGGGGTGATGGGCGGCAGCACGGTGGTAAGCGTGGTGCGCCCCGCCGGGCGGCAGGCCTTCGCGGCGATCGGCTGGCCCGGCTGCGTGGGGGTGCTCAGCGGCCTCAATGCGCGCGGGCTATGCGGCTTCCTGCTGATCAACTACGCGCACGAAGCGCCCCGCCGCGGCCTCCCGCTCACCTTCGCGCTCCGCCTCCTGCTCGAGGAGTGCGTCAGCGTGGATGATGCCTGCGCGCGCTTCGCCGAGCTCGCTCCCGCCAGCCACCACTACTTGCTGCTCGCCGACCAGCGCGCTGCCGCGCTGGTGTGGCGCGACCGCTCCGGCAGCCACCGCCACCACCCCAGCGCCGGCTTCCTGGTGTGCTCGAACGGGCGCCGCTTGTCTGCGAGCGGGCGAGCTGGCGACGAGCGCGGACGCCTGCTCGAGCGCCTGTGCGCGGCGGGTGACGGCCTCGACGCGGCGCGTCTGCGCCAGCTGCTCACCGCAACCTACCTGCAGGCGATCAGCGTGCAGTCCATGCTGGTGGTGCCCGGCGAGGGCCGGATCCAGCTCGCCCTCGGCAGCGCCACCCTGCCGGCGGCGCACGCCGAGTGGCGCGAGCTCGACCTCGCGCCGGTGCTCGCGGACGCCGGGGTGGGGCCGCCCGGCGGGGTGAGCGTGCGCCGGCTGGGCGTAAGCGCGCCCTTGCCGCATTACACCAGCCCGGCATGGAGCGGCCCGCCACCGCGCTGAGGCGGGGGCATTGCCAGGGCGGCCAAAGGGCGCACGCTCAATCGCCTCGCCGCCAAGGAGCGCGCCATGACCAGCTGGACGGTGATCGAACGCAGCTACCAGCACATCCTCTACCACCACGCCCAGCTCGAGTGCGGGCTGGTGGCCAAGCTGACCATCAACCGCCCGGAAGTGCACAACGCCTTCACCCCGCTGACCGTGCAGGAGCTGCGCGACGCGCTGCAGCATGCGCGCGACCATCTTGAGGTCGGCGTCATCATCCTCACCGGCGCCGGCGACAAGGCCTTCTGCTCGGGCGGCGACCAGCGCGTGCGCCAGCACGGCGGCTATGTCGGCGGCAAGGATGGCGACGCGGTGCCGCGGCTGAATGTGCTCGACCTCCAGCGCGAGATCCGCAGCTGCCCCAAGCCGGTGGTGGCGATGGTCGCCGGCTGGGCGATCGGCGGCGGCCAGGTTCTCCATCTCGTGTGCGACCTCACGGTGTGCGCCGACAACGCGCGCTTCGGCCAGACCGGGCCCAAGGTCGGCAGCTTCGATGGCGGCTACGGCGCCAGCTACCTGGCACGCTGCATCGGCCAGAAGCGGGCGCGCGAGTTCTGGTTCACCTGCCGCCAGTACGACGCCCGTCAGGCGCTCAGCATGGGCCTGGTCAACGAAGTCTGGCCGCTGGCCGAGCTCGAGACGCGCACGCTCGCACTGTGCCAGGAGATGATGCGCCACTCGCCGCTCGCGCTGCGCTGCCTGAAGTCCGCCTTCAATGCCGACTGCGACGGCCAGGCAGGGCTGCAGGAGCTCGCCGGCAACGCTACCCTGCTCTTCTACATGACCGAGGAGGGGCGCGAGGGCCACCGCGCCTACCTCGAGAAGCGGGAGCCGGATTTTGGCCAGTTCCCGCGCCTACCCTAGGCGCGCGCCCGCCCCTGGGGGCCCCTGGGGGGCGGCGCCAGGCAGGAGCTACCGCGCGGAGCAGCAGCCGGGTCGGCCGCAGGCTGACGCCCTCCAGCTTGCGCAAGGCGCTGCGGGGCCTTCCAATGCGCCCCCGCCCGGGCCCCGGTCGGGCCCGTACGTCCACCGGACCCCATTCGTGGCGAATCCGACCCCCCTCCCCATCGTCTGGCTGCTCGCCACCCGGCCCAAGACCCTCGCCGCCGGGGTGGTCCCGGTAGTAGTGGGCAGCGCGCTCGCCACCTTCCATGGCCGGCTCGATTGGCTGGTGGCCTGCGCCTGCCTGACCGGGGCGCTGCTCATCCAGGTCGGCACCAATTTCGCCAACGATGCCTTCGATGCGCTTAAGGGCGCCGACACCCCGAGCCGCATCGGGCCGCGGCGCGCGGTGGCGAGCGGCCTGATCAGCCCACGTGCCATGCTCCTCGCCACCGCCGCGGTGCTCGCCTGCGCGCTCGCAGTCGGGCTCTACCTCGCGCGCTTCGGCGGCTGGCCCATCCTCGTCCTCGGGCTGGTC
>JAYVMM010000492.1:0-6885 GCA_043758975.1 Planctomycetota bacterium
CGGTGTGAACCTGCCCCTGGCCGGAGCGCCGGCGCAGCTCCCGGCGCGCGGGGTCTCCTTCGACGATGCCCTCAAATTCCTCGAGCGTCTCAGCCAGCGCCTGCCCGGCGGCGGGGTGGCGCGGCTGCCGACGCGCGCCGAATGGGAGTACGCGGCGCGCGCCGGCACCACCACCGCCTACGTCTATGGCGAAGATCCCGCCCTCGCCGGGCCCTATGCCAACACCAAGGAGAGCGGTAAGGGCCGCCCCATCCCGGTTCGCAGCCTCAAGCCCAACCGCTGGGGCCTCTACGACGTCATGGGCAACATCAGCCAATGGGTCTATGGCAAATGGGACCAGCCGCCACCCGGCCCTCTCATCGATCCCGACCTCGACCGCTGCACCACCTACGAGCGCTACCGCCTGCTTGGCGGCAGCTACGCCCAGCCGACCCAGCGCTGCCGCCTGAGCGGCGGCGGCCAGCTGCCGCACGACTGCCGCAATGACGACCTCGGATTGCGCTTCCTCATCGAGCAGGCGGTGGGCGAGCGCCCGTAGGCTGCTGCCGGTCAGGCGGCAGCGCGCCCGCGCCCGCTCAGGGCGAGGGGGGCAGCTCGGCGAGGTCCTTGCGCTGCCACACCCGCACCCAGTCGATGATGAAGTCGGCGGGCAGGCGCGCGTCCTCGAGCGGGGTGTTGTCCCAGCCGCCGGTCGGCATGGTGAACATCAGCATGGCCGGGACGCTGGCGACGCGCGGGTTCTCCCAGCGTAGCACCTCGGCGCCGTTGCCGTAGTAGACCAGCCGTCCGGGCTCCCACAGCAGGCCGGCGACGAGGTAACCCTCGGCGTCGGGCTGGACGTAGATGCGGTCCGAGCCGGTGGACTGGTGCTCCTTGCCGTAGCCGTCCCAGTGCATGGCGATGTTGTAGCGGTTGGGCCCCCAGCCGGTGAGATGCTCGAGGATGTCGAATTCCATGCCGAGGTTGCCGGTGCCCTGGCGGTCGCTGCTGGCGGCCCCGCGGTCGGGCATCATCCAGAACGCCGGCCACAGCCCGGGCGCACTCGGCAGCTTCATGCGCGCCTCGAAGTAGCCGTAGCGCTGCGCGAAGTGCCCGAGGGTGTGCAGGTAGCCTTCGCTGAGGTCGGTCTCGGGCTTGCCCGGGTCGTCGTCGTGGTGCCCGCGCTTGCGCTGCACGCGCAGGCGCACCACGCCGTCGCCGACGATGACATTGTCGCGGCTGAAGTGCCCGGCCTTGTCCCAGTAGTTGGGGCCCTGCACCGACCACTTCTGGGCATCCAGCGCGGTGCCGGTGAAATCGTCGCTGAAGGTAGCGCTCCAGGCGCCGGGCACCGGCGGGCGCTTGCCGAGCCACTCCGGCAGGCGCTGGGCGGGCAGGATGGCGGCGATGCGGGTGATGGTCAGGCTGCGCGCCTCGCCGGCGGGCCCGGTGGCGATCTCCACCGCGGCGGCGGCGGAGCTGGTGAAGCGGCTGCCGCTGCCGTCCTTCTCATCGCGCCACACCGCGGCAGCGGCGAAGGGTACCTCCAGCTCCGCCTCCGCGCCCGCGGCCAAGGGCGCAGGCAGCTGCGCCCAGTCGCCGAGGCCGCTGTCCGAGACCACGCGCACGCGCGGCTGCACCGCCGTGCTGCCGCGGTTGCGCAGCTGCACGCGCAGCGCGAGCCAGCTGCGCAGGTTCCAGCGCCCGAGCGCTGGCTTGAAGCGCAGCGCGCACTCAGTCTGCCCGGGCGCGACGTCGAGCTCGAGCGCGCCGCTGGCGGTGACATTGGCGTGGCCGCCGGCGGCGTCGAGCTGCTTGGCGGCATCGATGGCGACGCCCTCGCCGAGCAGGAGAGCGTGCTCGGGCACCACCCGCAGTTGCTCGTCGGGCAGCGGCGGCTGCTCGCCGGGCGGGCCGGCGGCGGCCAGCCCAGCGAGGCGGAAGGAGCGCGCCTCCGCGCTCTTGTCGATGAAGATGAAGGCCTGGGTGACCTTGGCGGGATCGAGCGGGAAGGCCTTGCGTCCCCAGTCGTAGCCGTAGTAGACGCGCAGGGTGCCGCGCGCGCCGGGCTCGAGCTCGAGCACCGCGGTGCTCCACGGCGAGACCTTCCAGTCGCCTGGGTTGTCGATGCGCATGACCAGGCGCAGGTGGCTGGTGCCGGTGTTGACCAGCTCGGCCTCGACGTGGCCGGTGAGCGCGAGGTCCCACAGCGCGCCGTCGGGCTTGAGCGCCACCCCGGGGTACTGGCCCTGGCCGGGCTTGATGGTGACGGCGATGCCGCCGGGATCCTGGGTGATGGTGGTCTGGCCGGGGTCGCTGGCGGACACCCGCGCGAGCGCCGCGGGGCTGTGCACGTCGAGCAGGGGGCGGATGGTCGGATCGACCGCCGGCAGCCTGGCGGCGACGGCGAACAGGAGCAGGAACTGAAGCAATGGGCAGCGGTGGCTGAGCGGCATGCGGACTCGGGCAGGCGGGCGGGTTGACGTTCTACACCTGGGCGCCGGAAAGGTTGGCGCGCCGCGCCCTGGCTGCAACCTCAGGGGCTGGCGCTGAGCGCATCCTTGAGCTTGCCGACCGCCTGCTTGAACTCATCGATGGTGAGCTGGGCGAGCAGCTCGTCGAACTGCTTGCCGGTGGCGGCGGTGGCGGCGGCGGCGGGATGGCCGCCGGCGGAGCGCTTGAGGCGGGCGCTGGTGAGGTGCGCCTTGCCCACCAGCCCAGCCTCGGCGAACCAGGGGGCGAGCGCGGTGCCGGCGAAGGGCTTGCGGTTGTCGGTGAGGATGCGCTCGAAGGTCGTAGCGTCCCAGGCCTCGAGGGCGGTGCGCACCGCCAGCTGGCGGGTGTCGATGTCCTCTTTCACCATTGCGGTCAGCTCCTGGACCTTGGTGGTGCGCTCGGGGTCGAGCGGGAAGTCGGCGGCGGCAAGGTAGAGCTTGAGTGCGGCGGTGCGGTAGGCCGGGCTGGCGTGGTCGGTGATGTGCTCGAGCTGGGCGATCATCTTGTCGGCGACGGCCAGCGACTCCTTGTCCGGCGCCATCTCCAGCCGCACCAGGGGCGCATGCAGCGAGGAGGCGTAGATGATGTTGGCGCGCGGGTCCCAGCCGAACTGCACGAACCAGTAGTCGCGCGGGGCGCCGCCCTCGGGCGCGCTCCAGCCGGTGCGCAAGTTGTCGGGCAGCGTGGCGACGTTGTGCCAGCTGGCGCCATCGTCGTGGGTGATCGAGAAGCCGCTCAGCCCGACCACCATCATGCTGTGCTCGTCGGTGCCGAAGAACGGCCCCACGCAGCCATCGACCTCGGTCCCGAGGCGGGCCCAGGTGCGGCCATGGTCGTTGCTGCTGATGACGCCGGCGTCGGTCAGCCAGTAGCAGTGCCCCTTGAAGACGCGCATGGTGCGGCCCTTGGGCTTGAGCTCGGAGACCTTCTGCCAGGCGGTGCCCTTGGCCGTGCTCAGGAAGATGCCGCCATCGCCGCCACACAGCAGGGTGTTGGCATCGGCGACCCCGACATGGTTGCCGCCGGCGCCAGTGATCTTGCTCCACGACTTGCCCTGGTCGCCGCTGAGGTAGACCGCACCGTCGCCATGGGCATCGCCGATCATGGTGCGCGCCTGCGCATCGCTCCAGTCCACCGTGCCCCAGTTCCAGTGGCCCATGCCCGACTTGAACCAGGTCTTGCCGCCGTCGAGGCTGCCGCCGGCATCGCCGTAGCACATGAAGCACATCACGCGCCCGCCCTCGGGATCGATGCTCAAGCCGCAGCCGGTCTCGGCATGGCTCTTGACGATGGTCTGGTTGACCATGGTGAAGGTGCGGCCGTGGTCGACGCTCTTGGCGATCCCGCTGCCATCGACCACCGCATAGACCTCGCCGCTGACGCGGTCGACGGCGATGCCGGCGGTGGCGGTGCCGTTGTAGCAGCTCTGCCAGCCGCCGGCGGCATCGGCGGCGCTGGCTGCGGCGCCGGCGGCGCCGGCGGCGAGCAGGAGCAGGAGCGGACAGGCCGACCACAGGTTGCCGCGCATGGTTACTTCTCCCCGATGCAGTAGAGGAAGCCCTGGGTGCGGTAGTAGATCCGCCCGCCCTCGTAGAAGGGGTTGCTCTGCGATTCCTGCTGGGCGCCGTTGTCGCGCACCTCCCACAGCACGTTCTTGGCCAGCTCCTTGTACTTCGGCCCGGGGGCGATCACCAGGGTCTGCGACTGGTCGTCGCGGATGTGGATGTACTTGCCGGCGAGGTTGGCGCCGGTGCATATGCCGACCACCGCCACCCAGGTCAGGCGCGGGTTGAGCGACTCCAACGCCTGGCTATAGGCGGGCTTGCCGCTCTGGGCGTCGACCACGATGAGCTGGCCGCCCTCGCTGATGACGTAGACTAGGCCGTCATGGTAGAGCGGCGAGCCGATGATGCAGCGGTAGTAGGAGGTGCCGGCGGTACCGCCGGCACTGTACTTGGGCTCGATATCGCGCCATGGTGCGCGGATGATGAACTGCGGCTTGAGGCTGTCGCCGGTGAGCGGCGGCAGGCGCAGGGCGTAGTAGGAGGCGTCCTTGACCTCGATGGCGCTGAAGCCGTAGTTCACCCCATAGACCACGCCATCCTTGAGCACCGGGGTGACGATGTCGTCGCGCAGGTCGGAGAGCCACAGCTCGGCGCCGTCGGCGGCGCGGTAGAGCCCGGTCTGGACCACCAGCACCACGTCGACGGTGCCGGCCTTGAGCGCGAGCGGGCTGACCCCCTGGACGTTGCCGAAGCCGGCAGTCTTGCGCGTCCACAGCACCTTGCCGGTGAGCTTGTCGTAGCCGCTGAGCATCTTGCCCGAGAGGTGGACCAGCACGTTGCCGCTCAGCACCGGGGTGGAGTGCTGGCCGTGCTCGTAGACGTCGGTCTGCCCGGTGAACTGGCTCCATATGCGCTTGCCCTCGAGGTCGAAGCAGGTCAGCGCGCTCGCCCCCACGCCCTTGATCCCGCCGTAGTAGGCGAGGTAGACGTACGTGCCGTCGCTCACCGGGGTGGAGATCGACCAGCCGCGGTCGTTGTTCCAGGTGTTGTAGGCCTTGTCCGCCTTGCCCAGCTGCTCGCGGATGGCGCGCTCGAGGTCGCACTTCTGCTTGATCTTCGCCTGCAGCGCGCCGTTACCCTCGGCCTTGGCGCCGTCCACGCTGAGCGCGGCGTTGAGGTCGCCCGGCAGGTCATTCATCATGGTGTCGAGCTGGGCGGCCTTGGCCGCGACCTCGGGGAAGCGCGCGCGCTCGGCGTCGCTGGTGGCGTGGAAGAAGGTGGTGTCGCGCATCCACAGCACATGGCCGTCGGCCTTGGCCAGGCATAGCAGGGTGCCCTCGTCGGCGTTGATGAAGACCTTCTGCCCGACCACGATCGGCGAACTCCAGCTCGGGCCGGGCATCGGCGCCATCCACACGATGTTCTTGGTCTGGTAGGCGCAGCCGGGCGCCGGCGAGACCAGGGCCGAGAAATTCCAATTGCTCTTGCTCGCGGCGACCTTGACCGTGAGCCGGTTCCAACCCTGCACGAGGTCGACCGCCGGCGGCATCTCCCACTGCCCCGGGATCTTGACCAGCGCGCCGTTGAACCAGGCCCTGACCTTGGTGCCGGCGACCTTGAGCAGGACCTTGCCCGCCTCGCTGGCGTAGATGGAGGTGCTGGCGAAGGCCACCGACGGTTCGATCGTGCCGGGGTGGTTCTGCCACTCCTGCTGCGCGGCGCGCCCGTAGAGCACCGCGAAATCGAGCACCAGGCGGCTCCAGTTCTCGCTCTGGTTGGCCACCGAGATGGTGGCCGGCGTCCACGGCTTGCCGCCGAGCATCTCCTTCTCCACCGGTTGGAACTGCGCCTCGTCGCCGAAGGCCACGTCGTCCAGCGAGCTGGCGTGGTCCTTGGCCGGGAACGGCCCGGCCACCAGCCACTCGCGCAGCGAGCCCATGTTGAGGGCGGTGCCGGCGGCGGCGGTGCCGGCGGGCTTGGCCGCCTGCGCGCGCAGGCCGTCGAAGGCGCCCTTCGGCTTACGGTTCCACTCCAGGGGCGGGCTGGCCGCGGGGAAGCTGCCGGTGCCGTCGCCGCGCCAGCCGAAGGGATGCTCAGCGGTGGGTAGGAAGCCTTGCGCGCCGAGCGCGGTGGCGTCGGCCTCTGCGCCGGGTGCCCGCGCCGGCACCGCCAAGAGCGCGCACGCGCACAGTGCGAGCGCGCTGTGTCTCAGCAGGGCGGAGGGTAAGGCGCGCATGGGGTGCTTCCGGGGTGGGACGGCATCATTCGCCGATGCAGTACAGCTTGTCGCCGGCGCGCAGGTACATGTCCTTGCCGGCGAACACCGGGGCCGCTCCGCTGCCCGCGGGCAGGCGGTTCTTGGCCACCAGCTTGGCCTCGCGGGTCGCTTCCAGCACCACGCTGTCGCCCTGGTTGTTGCTGAGGAAGAGGTACTTGCCTGCGAGGGTCAGGCTGGCGTAGGCGAGCGGCTCGGAACCGCCACCGCCATCGAACAGCGCGCGGGCTTCGATCAGCGGCTTGAGCTCGCCCTTGCCGCCAGCATCGAAGGCGAACAGCTCGCCCGCCCCGGTGCTGACGAAGAGCACGCCATTGTGCAGCAGCGGCGAGCCGAAGATGTCGCCGTTCATGTCGCAGGTCCACAGCTCCTCGTCCTTGAAGGCGGCGGTCATGCGCACCGCGCGCACCGCGTGGTCGCTGAAGTAGACCACCCCGTCCTTGGCCACCGGGCTGGCGTTGGAGCTCAGGCCGATGCGGCTGTCGACGCCCTTGCCATCGTCCAGCCGCACCACGTCGCCGCCCGCGGTGGCGACCAGCGCGGTGCCGCCGACGGCGAAGGCGACCGGGGTGCCGTAGGTCGAGGTCGCATCGTTGTTGACCCACAGGCGCTTGCCGGTGGCGGGCGCGA
>JAYVMM010000493.1:0-1684 GCA_043758975.1 Planctomycetota bacterium
GTCAAGGAGTCGTCCTGGCACATCGGCGACACCGCGCGCGTCTCCAGTCTGAAGGGCTACTCGGCCGAAGCCGCCGTCACTGCCGATGTGCGCCAGGGCGACGGCAAGCACCTCATCACTCTCAGCCAGGCGCTCGCCGCCCATCCCGGTGACAAGGTCGGCAACCCGAGCGCCTCCGGCTCCGGCTACAAGATCATCCACAACACCATCCGGAACAATCGCGCGCGCGGCATCCTGGTCAAAGGCGATCACGGGCTGATCGAACGCAACACCATCGACGGCAGCACCATGTCGGGCATCAGCATCGGCCCCGAGTACTTCTGGAACGAAGGCGACTACTGCCACCAGGTGGTGGTGCGCGGCAACGTCATCAGCAACACCAACTACGCCACCAACGACTTCGGGCGCAACGGCGCCATCCTCATCCATGGCGATGGCGCCAAGGGCAACCGCACCCTCACCATCGAAGGCAACACCATCACCGGCGTGCTCGGGCCCAACCTGGTCATCCACTGGGCCGACGGGGTGGCGGTGGCCGGCAACGCCTTCATCGCCCCGCACCAGCAGGCCGTGGGCAGCGACGCCGTCGCCGGCACCCTGGTGTGGCTCGAGCACTGCAGCAACGTCGCCTTCACCGGCAACACGGTGGAGAAGCCCGGCCCGGCGGACGGCGCCCTGGTGGTCACCGGCGCGGATGTCGACACCGTCACCGGCCAGGACAGCGGCTTGACCCGGAAATGACCGCACCCACCGCCACCGGCCACGCCGCTGCGGCTCCGGTCGCGAACCGCCCCAGGGACATCATGATCCAAACCCGCGCTTCCCACCTGCGTCCGTCATTCCTGCGCCTCGTCCTCATCCTCGTCGTGCTGATGGCGGGAGTCATGCAGGCGGCGGTGGCTGCCACCGCCGCGCTGATCACCTACAGCAATCCGCTGCCGTTCACCTACGAATCGCATGGACAATCCCGCAGCGAAGTGCGTGATCCCTGCATCATCCGCGATGGTGACCGCTACTACGTGGTCTTCACCATGCATCCCTTCAGCCCGCGCGACGAGAAGCACCTGCAGGACCCCGACCAGGGCAGCTCGCCGGGGATCCGCATCTACTCGAGCACGGACTTCACCAGCTGGCGGGACGACGGCTGGCTGGTGAAGAGCAGCGAGCTGCCCGAGAACAGCCCGTACCGGCACCAGTTCTGGGCGCCAGAGATCCACCGCTTCAACGGCAGGTTCTACCTCATCTTCACTGCCAGCAATTGGAGCGCCAAGCAGTTCAATCTCCAGGAGGGCTACTACGCCTTCATCGGCGTCGCCGACCACGTCACCGGCCCCTACCGCCACATCACCAAGGTCCCCAATGGACCTTGCGACACCACGCTGTTCACTGATGCCGCCGGCGCCTTCTACCTCGCCATGCCACGCCGCGACATCGCGGTGCAGCAGGTCGACCTCTCCAAGCTCGAGCAGGACGCCATCACCCGGGTCGGGAAGGAAATCACCGTCGCTACCTCCGCCAACGATGCCGGTATGGACGGACCCAGCCCCGAGTACCTCGAGGGGCCCTGGGTGGAGCACGTCGGAGCACGCTATTATCTGTTCTACGCCGCCAACTACGGCAAGGCCGGTTACTGGACCGGGGTGGCGACCGCCGACAGCCCGCTCGGGCCCTACCGCAAGGACCC
>JAYVMM010000494.1:0-1834 GCA_043758975.1 Planctomycetota bacterium
CGCGGCAATACCTTCGTGTGCGCCGCCCCGACCACCGCGGAAGCGCTCATCCAGCTGACCGCCTGCGAGCATGTCGATATCGGCGACAACCGCTGCGAAACCCGCTGAGGGCGCGCCGGCAGGCGGGAGCCGCGGCGCGGCGGTCGCCGCGCACTGATTAGGGCGCGAGGGCGACGGCGGCGGCGTGCTGGAAGTCGCGGCGGATGTCCGAGCCGTCGGAGTTGGGGAAGTTCGAGCGCTGCACCAGCAGGATATAGGCGCGCTGCTTGACCGGGTCGATCCACACCTGGGTGCCGAAGGCGCCGCCGTGGCCGCAGCTGCCGGGCGAGAGGTCGGCGCTGATGCCCTGCGGCTGCCGGATCACGCACCAGCCCAGCCCCCAGCCATTGCCGGGGGTGAAGCCGGTGACCAGGTCGCCGCTCTGCACGCTGGTCATCAGGCTCACCGAGGCCGGGGTGAGGTAGTGCCTGCCGTCGAGGCTGCCATGGTTGAGAATGAGCTGGCAGAAGCGCGCATAGTCGTGCGCGGTGGAGAACAGCCCGCCATTGGCCATCGGCACCCGTCCGCTGATGGCGGGATCGAAAGGCGGTGGCAGCTTGCTGGTGCTGAGCTGGCCGTCCTTGAACTGGTAGGGTCGGGCCAGGCGCTGCTGCTGCACCGCGCTCGGGTAGAAGGTGGTGTCGGCCATGCCCAGGGGGGTGAACAGGCGCTGCTGCAGGAAGTCGGGGAAGGACATTCCTGACACCATTTCGATGATGCGCCCGAGGCTGTTGAGGCCGGTCTGGCAGTACTGCCATTTGGCTCCGGGGGCGAACTGCAGCGGCTTGTGGATGAACAGCGGGATGAGGTCGGCGAGGGTGTGCGCGTTCTTGCCCTCCTCATTGCCGACCTCTGCCAAGCCGGAGGAATGAGTCAGGAGATGGTGCAGGGTGATCACCACGGGCTTGCCGTCGGCGGTCTTGGCCTCGGCGAACTCGGGCAGATATTTCGACACCGGGTCCTCGACCGAGAGCTTGCCCTCCTCCTGCAGCATCATCACCGCGGTGGCGGTGATGGGCTTGGTCATCGAGGCGATCCAGAATAGCGCGTCGGTGGAGAGTGCGGTGCCGGCGACGATGTCGATCTGCCCGACCGCGCCGAGATGGAGGGTGCGCTCGGGTCCGACCACCATGGTCACCGCCCCGGCGACTTCATGGCGCGCGACCGCAGCCTGCATTGCCGTTTGCACGCCGGGCAGCGCGGGGGCAGCCTCGGCGCCGCTGCGCGCGGTCTCGCTGCAACCGACCAGGGAGGCGAGCGCGAGGACGACGCCCATGCTCCTGGTGACGAAGGAGGTCGCAGGCTGGCGTGGTGCGCGTGGGACGAGGTGGACCATGGCGGCTCCCGGAGGGTGGGTGGGGAGACTAACGGCCTGGGCCGGTCCGCCGCCGGCCAAGGTGTGCTGGATGGCCGTGGCGCTTGACACGCGATGGGTCCCCGGGCGTGGCGGCGCCAGCCGGTCGATGGAGGGGGCTGAGCTGAGCGCACGCGCATCCATCTCATCAGCGGGAGGCGTGGGCGCATGCCGCCTTCCCGTAATGCCGTGTCCCGCTCCAAGAGTTCGATAGTGTGCGGTATCCGTTGGTACAGCACCACCTGGATGCCCCGCAGCGCGGCCAATTCCTCGTCGTAGGTCCAGGCCCTGCCTTTGGTCATCTCGACGAACAATTCGCCATCTCCCCGCCGGGCGATGATGAGCCCGATGGTGACCATCTCCCCGCCGAGCGGCACATCGGCGAAGCGATCGCCTGGCATCTCCCGGCTCACAGTGATGCCGGAAGCGGTCAGGTCGGCG
>JAYVMM010000495.1:0-2113 GCA_043758975.1 Planctomycetota bacterium
CGCCGACCTCTTCCTGCCCTGCGGCGGGCGCCCCAACACCATCAACGAGCAGAATTGGCGGGATTTCCTCCGCCTCGACGGTCGCCCGAGCGCGCGCGCGATGGTCGAGGGTGCCAACCTCTTCCCCACCGCCGCCGCGCGCCTCGAGCTGGAGAAGGCCGGCCTGGTGGTGATCAAGGACTCCTCGGCCAACAAGGGCGGGGTGATCTGCTCGAGCTACGAGGTGCTCGCCGGGCTGGTGCTCAGCGATGAAGAGTTCATCGCGCACAAGCCGCGCTACGTCACCGAGGTGCTCTCTATCATCCGCAAGCGCGCCGACGAGGAGGCTAGCGCCCTGCTTTCGGCCTGGGTGCGGCGCAACCGCGAGACCACGCTCTCCGAGCTCTCGCCGCAGTTCAGCGAGGAGATCAACCGCGTCAGCGGCCTGATCGAGCCGGCGATCACCGAGCACCTCGAGGACGCCGACTGCCAGGACTACTGGCGCCGGCACCTCGAGGCGCACTGTCCGCCACTGCTGGTCGAATTCTTTGCCGCGCGCCTGGTCGAGCGTATTCCGCGCCCGCACCGCATCGCCATCCTGGCCAAGCGCCTGGCCAGCCGCATGGTCTACCGCGAGGGCCTGACCTGGTGCCGCACCTACATGCGCCCGGAGCGCCGCTGGGAGGTGCTCTCGACCTACCTCAAGGCCGAAGCCCAGGTGCGCGCGGTCAGCGCCGCGCTGGCCGGAATCGAGGTCGCCGATCGCGACACCATGCTGCGCGTGATCGTCAACGGCAGCCAGCGCGAGCTGGTGCGCGAACGCCTCGGGCGGCTGTTCTAGTTCACGCCTGCGGCGCGCGCGCTCAGCGCGGCGGGTCGCCGCTGTCCGCGGGGGGCGCGGGTGGCGCCGGGGGGGCGGCGGGCCACTCGTCGGCGGGCGGTGTGCTGGCGGCAAGCGGTGTACTGGCGCTCGGCGGTGCGCAGGCGCTCGCGGGGCGGCCATAGAGCAGGTGCAGAAGATTTGCGGCCTGGCTGATCGCCAAGACCGCCCCCGCCCCCAGCACCACCCCGCGCGGGCCGTAGCCGAGCACCCCGCCGACCACGCCGATGAAGAGCAGGAAGCTCAGCCAGTGCTCGTCGGTGCCGAGCGCGCTGGACAGGCGGGCGGCGAGCATCTCGATGGTCCATACCGCGCACAGGCTGGCCACCCCCAGGCAGACCGCCTCGACCGGGCGTCCGGTGGAGTAGAGCAGGCTGGCGAGCGGCAGCCAGGCCACCGATGGCCCGACCACCGGCAGCAGCGCGAGGGCGGTGGTGAGCATCGCCACCAGCACGCCGTTGGCGCCGATGCCGCCGATCAGGGTGGCGAGGGTGCCGAGCACCACCCCATGCGCGGCGGCGCGCGCCACGGTGCCAAGCAGAAGGTGGGTGGCGGTGGCGTTGAAGCGGCGCGCGACCAGCTCGCGCTGGCCCTCGCCCAGGGGCAGCCAGGCGAGCAGCAGGCGGGCGAACTGCGGCCCTTCGATGAAGAAGTAGAACACCGTCAGGGTGGTGAGCACGGCCTGGGCGATGACGCTGCCGGTGCCGGTGACCAGGTAGCTGAGGAAGGCCGGTCCGACGGAGGTCTGCTCGAAGGTGCTGGTGAGCGCCTGGCGCAGCTGGGCCTCGTCGAAATGGATGGCGGGGTAGGAGTGCAGGAGGGTGGCCACCCGCACCACCACCGCCTCGACCAGGGCGTGGACCTGGACCTGGTCGTGCAGGGCGAGGCCGACCAGCGCGTGCACCGTGGAGGTGATGCCGCCGAGGATCGACCACAGGGTGGCGAGCAGCAGCGCTGCCACCCCGGCGACCAGGACGGCGGTGCTGATGAGCGCGGCGAGGTAGCGCCGCTGGGCGTCCGACCACGGCTTGGTCCAGGGCGCGAGCAGGCGGGCGATGGGCGCGAACAGCACCGGGTAGGTGAGCGCGCTGAGCGAGGCGGCGAGCAGCAGCGACTGGTGCACTGGCGCGGTCATCAGCACCAGCCACACCGCGGCGGCGAGCACCAGAGCGACCACCGCGAGGTGGGGCAGCCAGCCGCGCAAGCGCCGGCGGGCATCCTCCCCGGAGTCTTCGGGCATGGCTGCAGGCTATG
>JAYVMM010000496.1:0-1739 GCA_043758975.1 Planctomycetota bacterium
AGCTCGTCGCCGAAGAAGCCGAGGCGGATGGCGGTGTCCTCGTAGGCTGGCCACAGTTCGACCACATCGCCGCGCACGCGGAACTTGCCGCGCTGGAAATTGAGGTCACCGCGGCTGTACTGGATGCGCACCAGGTCGCGCAGCAGCGCGTCGCGCCCCGCCCCTGCACCGAGCTGGACCGGCACGGTGAGGTCCTGGTAGGTGCCGGGCGAGCCCAGCCCGTAGATCGACGACACCGAGGCGACGATGATGACGTCGCGGCGCGCGAGCAGGCTGCGCGTCGCCGATAGGCGCAGCTTGTCGATCTCTTCGTTGAGGGTGGACTCCTTCTCGATGTAGAGGTCCTTGCCCGGCACGTAGGCCTCGGGTTGATAGTAGTCGTAGTAGCTGACGAAGTACTCCACCGCGTTGGTGGGGAAGAAGCCCTTGAACTCGCTATAGAGCTGTGCCGCCAGGGTCTTGTTGTGGCTGAGCACCAGGGTCGGGCGCTGCACCTGGTCGATGAGGTTGGCGATGGTGAAGGTCTTGCCGCTGCCGGTCACTCCGAGCAGGGTGCTGGCGTGGGTGCCGGCGCGCACGCCGCGCACCAGGTCGGCGATGGCGCGCGGCTGGTCGCCCATCGGCTGGTAGGGGGCGGCGAGACGGAATCCTGCGGGCTCGTCCGGGCTCGACATGGGCGCACCATCACGGACGCGAGAGCGCGTTCAAGGCGGGAAGGAGGGAGCTTCACCGCTGCTTCACCGAACCAGCGTCGAATCCGATCAATCACCGCGATACTGGCGGCGTACCGACCAGGAGGAGCCACGATCGACCCGCATTGTGCTGCGCTCTCCTCGTCTGCGCCCGCTCCAGCGGCAGCGCCCGCGCTTTCGACCGACGAGCGCGACGATTACCTGGGCGAGGCGATCGCCCTTGCCCAGCGCATCAACCAGCGCCTGGCCGCCCGTACGCCCGCGCAGGCCCAAGGGCTTGTGGCGGACGGCCAGGAACTACCACCGGCAGTGGATCCGGCGCTCGCGCCGGCGGCGAGCGTCTCGCCGGCGTGCGAGCAGGATGCGCGCGGGCCGCCTTGCCGGAGTGCGCGCGCCGGCCAAGCTCCTGCCATGCAGCAGTCCCCGGATGCCGCCGTGGTCCTCCTCTCCGGGGGCCAGGACAGCGCGACCTGCCTGGCGTGGGCGAAGGGGCGCTTCACCCTCATCCATGCGGTGACCATCGACTACGGCCAGCGCCACCGCATCGAACTCGAGGCCGCCGCCACCATATGCGACATGGCCGGGGTGACGCAGTCGGTCATCCCCTGCGACAGCTTCCGTGCCCTGGGCGGCAACTCCCTCACCGGTCCCGAGGCAGTCTCGGCGGTGCCGCGCCGCGACACCCAGCTGCCGAACACCTTCGTCCCCGGGCGCAACCTCATCTTCATAACCCTCGCCGCCGCCTGCGCCTTTCAGCGCGGCATCAGCGAGATCGTCACCGGAGTGTGCCAGACCGATTACAGCGGCTACCCCGACTGCCGAGCCGACACCATGCACGCGCTGCAGAGCGCGCTGCGGCTCGGCATGGAGGCGCCTTTCACCATCCACGCGCCGCTGATGCATCTCACCAAGGCGGAAACCGTGCATATGATGCAGGGGCTCGGACGCATGGACCTGCTCGCGCACAGCCACACCTGCTACCTCGGCGCGGTGCCGCCCTGCGGCAGCTGCCCGGCCTGCGAGCTGCGCGCGCGCGGCTTCCGCGAG
>JAYVMM010000497.1:0-3834 GCA_043758975.1 Planctomycetota bacterium
GGCTTGAGGATCACCTGGAACTGGTGGTGCTGGTACAGGCGATTGGGGTTCTCGCCAAAGCGGCCGTCCGCGGGGCGGCGGCTCGGCTCCACGTAGGCCACGTTCCACGTCTCAGGACCCAGCACGCGCAGGAAGGTCTGCGGGTTCATGGTGCCCGCGCCCACCTCCTGGTCGTAGCCCTGACCGAGGATGCAGCCCTGCCGCGCCCAGTAGGTCTGGAGGGCGAGGATCATCTCCTGGAACGTGTTCTTCATGGGGGGCGCAACCTAGTGCAACCGCCGCGGGCGCGCTACCGGGCTCGCCGTCGCTGGGCCAGGGCCGGGTTCATCGGATCGTCGGGGTCGGGCTCGCCGCCCCAGACCTCGTCGGCGAGGTCGCCCACCGCCGTGCGCAAGGTCTCGGAGGAGCTGCCGCGCAAGGCGTCGGCAACGGCGGCGAGCCGCTCGGAGATCCGCGCCGAGCGGACCCGGCGCTCGTGCTTGAGGTCGCTTTCGACCATGGTGATCAGCTGCTCGGCCACGCCCCTCCACCGGGCGAAGTCCTGCACGGCGGCGCCCTTGGCCTCCTCGTCGGAGAGGTCGCGCACGCGCTGCTCGAACGCCTGGCGCACCGTGCGCTCGGCGTCGGTCAGCGCGCTGGCAGAGTGGAGCGGAACGGGGGTCTTGGCCATGCTCAGCCTCCCCGCTTGGTGCGCGAGCCTGGGCCGAGCTCCGCGGGCCGCGGCGCATCGCGCGCCCAGTCGCTCCAGCTGCCCTCGTACAAGCGCACCCGGCGGCGGGGAATGCCGGCCAGCTCCATCGCCAGCAGGTTGTGGCAGGCGGTGACGCCCGAGCCGCAGTAGGCGATGACGTCGGTCTTGGGTCCCACGCCCAGCGACTTGAAGCGCGCCTTCAGCTCCTTTGCCGATCGGAAGCGCCCCTCGTGCAGGTTCTCGGCCCAGGGGGCGCTGGCCGCGCCCGGGATGTGACCGGGCCGCGCGTCGACGGGCTCCACCTCGCCGCGGAAGCGCTCGCCTGCCCGGGCGTCGAGCAGCAGCGTGGTGCGGCGGTGGCGCGCGCTCTCGACGCCGTGCTTGTCGACCACCCCGCGGCGCGGCGCGCCCGTCTCGAACGTGGCGCGCTCGGGGGTCGGCACGCGGGCCGTGAGCTCGCCACCCGCCGCGGTCCAGGCCGCGAGGCCGCCATCGAGGACCCGGCAGTGGCCGGGCCGGCCATAGAGCTCCATCAGGAACCAGAGCCTCGCCGCGACGCTGCCGCCCAGGTCGTCATAGGCCACCACGGTGGTGTCGGGGCCGACGCCCGCGGTCTCCAGCACCTGGCGCATCTGCTCGGGGCTGGGGAGCGGATGGCGACCCGGCCCATTGGCCGCGGAGAGGTCATGGTCGAGATCCAGGAAGACCGCGCCGGGGATGTGGGCGCGCGTGTATTCGTCGCGACCCACCTTGCCCTGGAGGTACCAGCGCACATCGACCACGCGCAGGTCCGAGCGGAGCAGATTCTCGCGTAGCCACTCCGCGCTCACCAGGGGGCCGCGCGGGAGGGCGGCAGGACGTCGGGGCATGGCGGCGTACTCCTCGACGGCGACGCTAGCCCAGCCGGCGGGCGCGGTGTAGCTGGGCAACTGCCCCAGGTCGTGGCTCAGCGGGCGCGGCTGCGGCAAACTGCGGCCCATGCCGTCCGCGCGCGGAGTCGACAAGACCCAGATCGTCGCTCGCATCTGCGAGGAACTGCGCAAGCAGCTGGAGGTGCTCAACGCGGCGGCGCGGAGCGCCCGCGACGGCGCCACCCACGACGAGAGCCGCACCGAGGACAAGTACGACACCCGCGGCCTGGAGGCCTCGTACCTGGCCGGAGCGCAGGCGGGGCGCGCCGAGGAGCTCAAGCGACTGCTGCACGTCTACGAGCACCTGGTGCTCAAGCCCCACCTGCGCGGTCAGCCCGCGCGCGCCGCGAGCCTGTTGACGCTGGAGCACGAGGGCGACCACGGGCTCTACTTCCTCGCTCCGGAAGGGCGTCCGCTGACGATTCAGATCGGCGCGCGCTCGGTGCAGGTCATCACCCCCGCCTCGCCGCTGGGCGACGCTGTGCTGGGCAAGCGCCTCGGCGACTCGGTGGAGCTGGAGTCGCGCGCCGGGGTGCGCGAGTACGCGATCGTGGCCATCGCCTGAGGCGCCCGCCGCGGGCGTGAGCTACGGCCGGGCCGGCGGGGCGAACGAGGCGCCGCGCACCAGCTCCGAGCGCGCGCGCTCGACGTCGGTGGTCAGCCCCGAGACCAGCAGCACCGCCACCCGATCGTCGGGCAGCTTGAACGAGGTGACGCTGGCCGTGCGCCCGCTGGTCAGGCCCCGCTCGAAAGTACCAGTGGGAACCTTCAGGCCGAAGTCGATGGCCACCGGCTTCGCCCCCGAGGACGGCGCGTCGATCGCCTCGGCGAAGCCCTGGGCCAGCCGGGAGGGCAGGTAACGCCCGGCAGCGGCGAGTCCCCACAGGCCGCCGAGCCGCCGTCCGGGATCGCCGAAGGCAAAGACCACCATCTGCGGATCGAGCCCGCCCAGCGCCACGTACCCCGCGAGGTCCGAGGGGCCGCCCAGCTGCGAGAAGCCCGTGGGCAGCTGGGCGCGGAAGCCAGCCTGAGGTGCGTCGATCAGCGCCCCGGCCACGCCCGCGGCGCGGACGCCGAAGCGCACGATCCCCGAGTACACCAGCAGCCCCAAGCCGATGCAGAAGGCCAGGCTGCGCGACTTGGGCCCGGGCTCACCGCTGGTCCCGGCGAGCACCGCGACCGGGACCAGCGCCACCGCCAGCACCTCGGGCAGGCGCCACTCGGCCCGCCCCACGTAGAGCAGCGCCACGGACTGCAGCGGCGCCGCCAGCGCCACCACCGGCCGAGCGAGCCCTGGGTAGGCGAAGAGGAAGATTCCGCTCAAGAGATCGAACGTCGCCAAACCCAGGTAGGCGTTGGGCGAGCCGCTGGCCGGCACGCTCCCCAGACCCGCCAAGCCGAGCGCGATTCCCAGGAGGACCAGGAGCGCGCTCGAGAGCCCGGGGTAGGCCTCGGCCGCGCTGGTGATGAGATCCGGCCCGCCGATGCGCGTGCCTTGGAAGGCGTCGCCGTGCTCCTGTTCGGCATCGTTGTGGATCTCGACCCGGTTGGCGTGGAAGCGAGGCAGCTCCCGGATCCAGTTGAAGCACTGGGGGCAGCGCTCGTCGCTCTCGGCGATCGGAGAGTAGGCGCAGTTCGGGCAGGCGGTGTTGTCGGCTTTGGGCGAGCGGGCCACGCGCGAAGGATAGCCCATCGCAATTGACAGCCCAGACGGGCTCCACTAGAAGTCCGCCGCGTTTCGATCTGCCGGCTGCGGGCGCGTAGCTCAATTGGCAGAGCAATGGACTCTTAATCCATAGGTTGCCGGTTCGATTCCGGCCGCGCTCATTTTAGAAAGCAGTGCAGTCCCCGCAGGTTTAGCCGACCCCCCGGTCCCCTCGGGAAGCTCCTCCGAAGAACCGGGTCGTAGCCCCCAGTAGGTCGCTCCCAGGTCAATCCATCGCGCATCGATTGCGCGATGACCTCGGTGTGGAGGCTGGCGAACGCGGTGTCGTCGAGCGCCGTGAGCCATTCGCCACCTCGCGCTCACCCGCCTGAAGGAAGAGGCGGCCGCTGCGGGCGCCAACGCGGTAGTCGACATCGGCGTCGACATTCGTCCCTTCGGTCCCGGCGTGGTCGAGCTGCTGATGACGGGGACGGCAGCGCATCACCCTCGCCTGCCGGACCGGGTCGCCGCCGCGCAGGTCACCACCTCGGAGCTCACCGGCGAGGAACTGTGGAACCTGGCGCAGC
>JAYVMM010000498.1:0-6819 GCA_043758975.1 Planctomycetota bacterium
GTGGAACCATGCTCCCGGCCACCGGCTGTGCGAGGGGATCGAGGACGATGGATGCGCGCGCACGGTCACACCTTCCGCGTCGCTCCTTCGGCTGCCACCGGCTCTCCTTTACCATCCTCATCCCAGGGCAGGGCATTGAAGCTGCGCTGCGGTCCCCAGGCGAAGACGCGCGGGAAGAAGGCCAGCCAGCGATGGACGGCGATGCGCGAGAGGAAGTACCTCTCGTGCTCCTTCTCCACCCGGGCCATGGCCAGGATGCAGTCGCGTTCGTCGGCGAGGTCGGTGCCGAGGACGAGGTCGGCCATGGCGAGGTACTCGTTGACGTCGCCGCTCTCCAGGCGCCCAGCGAAGTCCATCGGCATGAAGTGGCCGATGACATGGCACGACAGCGAGATGGTCCTGCCGATGCAGGCATATTTGCACTCGAGATAGCGCGCGGGCACCAGGCCGCGGCGCGCGTGCATGCGCGCGAGGTGCGCGCGATGGTCCCACTCCTCCTCCTCGATTGAGCGGATGCGCGCCTGCTCCCCGGCATCGCGCAGCGAGGCGGCATGGCCCTGGTAGGCGTAGGCGGCGGCGCGCTCGGCGCTGTAGGCGAGGCGCAGGAGATCATCGAGCGTCATGGCGTGCACCCGCCTAGCCTCCTAGCCGACCAGCCCGAGCAGCTCGTCCGGGCGGTCGATCAGCCAGTCGAAGCCCATCTCCATGAGCTGGGCGCGCGTGTGGATGCCCCAGGTCACCCCCACCGCACGCATGCCGGCGGCGTGCGCGGCCTGGGCGTCGCCGCCGCTGTCGCCGACGTAGAGGCAGTCGCCGGCGGCGCGCGCCATCGCCGCCGCGGCGCCGACCAGGCCGCGCGGGTCGGGCTTGGGCGAGGGCATGTCCTCCTCGCCGTAGACGCAGACGAAGGCGCTGGCGAGGCCGTGCGCGGCCATCACCCGGCGCACGAAGACGCCGTCGTTGTTGCTCACCACCGCCATCGCCACGCCGCGTGTATGCAGCGCCTGCAGCAGCGCGGAAACCCCGGGGTAGGGCTGGGCCAGGGCGGGGTCGCTGGCGCGGGCGGCGCGCACGAAGTCGCCGGCCAGGCGCCGGCGCAGCGCTAAATCGCTGACCGCGGCGTGGCGAGCCATGCGCTCGTTTGTCGGGTAGACCATGGCGGCGATGATGTCGTCCGCCGGCACCGTCGGCCTGCCGTGATCGCGCAGCACCTGGTTGGTCGCCGCCACCACCATGGCGAGCGAATCGACCAGGGTGCCGTCGTGGTCGAAGAGCACGCCACTGATGCTTCCGGCGCGCCCCGCGCGATCACTGCGGACCTGGGTGCCGCTTGCCGCGCTCACCATGGCCGCAGGGGCCGTAGGCTCAGAGGAATTCGCACAGGTAGGCGGTGGGCGAGGCGGCCTTGACGTCGAAGGAGCTCTTGCCCGCAACCTCGAAGGCGCTGCCGGCGGGATAGGTGATCCAGGCGCCACCGGGGGCGAAGCGGGCGCACAGTTCGCCGCTGACCACGGTCATGCGCTCGGGCGCATCGGTGCTGAAGTGGTATTCGCCCGGGATGATCACCCCGGCGGTCTGGCGACGGCCATGGCGCTCGAAGCCGAGGCTCTGGACCTTGCCATCGAAGTAGGAGTTGTGCTTGAGCATAGGAGCGCGGATGGTGGCCCGGCGCGCGCGCCGTCCAGCGTTTTCCGCCCGCTGGCGCACCAGCCCTCACTTCGGGCGGTCGGCGTCGCGCTCGGCGGTGGTGTCATAGGTGCGCGGCGGGCTGTTGCGCACCTGCTCATCGGGCTTCAGGCGCGGGAACATGCCCGGGAAGCCGCCCATGGCGCCGAACCCGCCCATGCCACCCATGCCACCCAGACCGCCGGCCCGCCCCAGGCCGCCGCCCATGAGCTGGCGGGTGAGCGCGCCGGCGAGCTTGGCGCCGAAGCCGCCGCACCAGCGCTGCAGCAGCGGGATCTGCAACAGCGCGCCCACCACCGCGGTGAGAAAGCCAGGCAGGACCAGCAACATGCCACCGACCAAGCCGATCAGGCGCGGGCCGACGGTGCCGGAGACGAAGGAAGTGGGCAGGCGCTTGACGTGCATGCCGACGACCTTGAAGCCGACCACACTCAGCACCACCAGCGCGATGAGCGGGCCGAGGATGTCCTGGACCCAGTGCATGACCAGCAGCAGGACATAGAGCTCGAGCGCGAGGACGGCGGCGATGCCGAGCAGGATGAGGACGATGAGCTTCTTCATGGGCTGGTCTTTCGCGCGCGCTGTCCGCGGTCACCGCACCCGCAGGCGCGGCGCGCAACATTGGCAGGGCGAGGCAGGGCGAGGCAGGGCAGGGCAGGGCGGCTAGTTGCCGCTACCGCGGTTCTCGATCTGGTCGAGGCCGATGTGCTGGCAGAAGCTGACCACGTCGTCGGCGCGCTCGTTGCTCGCGCCCCGGCGCACGTAGAGGCGGACGTAGGCGCGGCAGGAATGGGTGATCGGACGGCGGGTGTCATCGGCGATGCGGCGCAGCTCGGCCTTGAGATGCTCGAAGTCCATGCGCTGGTTGTCGAGCAGGTAGACACCGGGATCGGCGAGCACCTCGATCTCGATCATCGGGATGGGCTTGCGCACCTCGTCGTCGTCGTCGCAGCCACCAAGCGCGAAGAGCAGGCAGGCGAGCAGGGTCCAGACGGTGGCGCGCACTCGTGCAGGCATCTCAGCGCACCAGGATGGCGGGGCGCATGATCGGCTCGCCGCCCGGGGCCTTGACCGTCAGGGTCGGCCAGTCGGAGCTGCAGGCGGTGATCACCACGCGCGCGGCGCCGTCGGTGATGAAGGTGTCCTCGCTCTTGGTGCCGGTGATCGAGGGGTTCCAGGCCACCGCCTGGTGGTCGAGCACCAGGCGCTTCTCGTCCGGGGTGGCGAGGAACTCGCGCCCGGCGTAGCCGGTCGGGCCGCCCTGGTGGTGGAGCTCCCACTCCTTGGCGTAACCCTCCTTCTTGTACTGGTCGAGCCCGGCCTTGAGCACGGCGCCGTAGCTCGCTCCGGGCTTGGTCGCATGCCACAGCGCAGCCTCGACCCGGCACACCTTCTCGTGCTTGGTCAGCAGCTCAGGCGCCACTGGGCCAAAGTGCAGCAGGCGGGTGAGGCTGGCGATCAGCCCGCCGCGCTGGCCGCAGATCACCAGCATGCCGCCGTGGCGCAGGTGGTTGGCGGTCGGGGTGGGATGGCGGTAGCGCTCGACGCGCTGGTCGAAGGCGACCAGCACGACGAAGGGCTGGATGCCGCGCGCCAGCAGATGGCGAGCGAGATCGGCCTCGACCTGGTGCTCGCTGTCGCCCTTCTGGACCTGACGCGCGACCGTCTCGATGGCGAGCGCGCAGTCGCGCCCGAGCGCCTTGTAGCGCCGCACCTCGTGGTCGCTGAGCGCAGCGCGCAGCTGGTAGGCGAAATCAGCGGGCAGGGCAGCCAGGCCGGTGCCCTCAGGATCGTCGCTGACGAACTTCTTGCCGGTGAGCACCTTGGGCAGCGCTTCGGCCAGGCTCTGGGCCCAGGGGAATGACTTGGGCTGGAAGGCGGAGAGCGGTTCCTCGTGGTGCAGGCGGTCGATCTCGATGCGGCTGGCCACCAGGAAGGCCTGCCGTCCGGTCACTACCAAGGTGCCGAAGCCGCGTTCGGTCTGCGCCACCACGTGGTTGTCGCCACCCCCGGTCAGCCAGGCGAAATTGGCGCGCGAGGTCAGGGCGATGCCGTCGAGCTTCTTCTCCTTCAAGTACTTGCGGACGCGCGCGAGCTTATCGACGGTTTCCGTCATGGCGTTGTACCCGTCGAAGGACGGTTCCCTCTGTCGTGTCAGTGGTGCTGGGGCGGTTCGTCGGGTCGGGAGTACGGATTGGCAGGGTCTTGGGGTTTACTGTCAGCGCCCTCATCCCTGGGTCGGCTCTCAGCCCCATCTATATGGGGGACAGGAGTTTGTGCCGCAGGTGGCGGCTGGGGCGGGGTGACCGGACCTTCGTCCATGCCCTTCTTGAATTCGCGGATGCTGCCGCCGAGATTCTTCATGATCTCCGGCAGCTTGCGCCCGAACATCAGCAGGGCGACGAAGAGGATGATCAGCCAATGGGCGCCGCTGCCGAAGTCGAAGATACCCATCACGATGGTCAGCTCGCCAGCCATACTGCCCCCCGGCAAAGGTGGGCAGGATAGGAACGGGACCACCCCCCGCAAGTCCTCCGGATCAGGCCGCGTACGCCCAAGCCGAGAATGAGCCAGTGGCAAGCGCGGCGTACATCTCCCGCCGCCGGAGCTGCCGCGCACGATCCTCACGTATTCTTGCCCGTCCATTCAAACGCTTATCGGCCAGCAGCTTCGGTCGCTGCGTCCGCGGCACCCGGGAGCGGATGGCGATGGACGGCAGGCCTGCCCGCATTAGCCTGCCGCGCATGGACCTCCGCCCCCTGATCCGCGATGTGCCCGATTTCCCCAAGCCGGGCATCATGTTCAAGGACATCACTCCGCTGCTCGGCAATGCCGCCGCGCTGGCGCACGCCATCGACGTCATCGCCACCGCCCACCAGGGCAAGGGCATCACCAAGGTGGTTGGCATCGAGAGCCGCGGCTTCATCATCGCCCCCGCGGTCGCCCTGCGCCTGGCCGCCGGCTTCGTGCCGATTCGCAAGCCGGGCAAGCTGCCGTGGAAGGCGATCCGCGAAAGCTACGGACTGGAATACGGCAAGGACACCGTCGAGATCCACGAAGATTCGCTCACCGCCCACGACCGCGTGCTGATGGTCGACGATGTACTCGCCACCGGTGGGACCATGGAAGCCGCTATCAAGCTCGTGCGGCGGGTCGGTGCCAGTATCATAGGCACCGCCTTCCTCATCGATCTCGCTTTCCTCGGCGGCAACAAGCGCCTGGGCCAGCCGGTGTTCGCGGTGGTCACCTACTCCTAGCCCCTAGCCCCTAGCCCCTAGCCCATGGCGCGATCGGCCCGGCCCCGCTCGCGCTCGCCAGCTGGCGCGGCGGCTGATGCGGCGCCTGTGCCTGGAGCTAGACCGGCCTGGGGCCTCCCCTATCATGCCCGGCGCATCCGGTTGCGACCGGTGCGTGCCGCCCATCCTGGCCCCGTAGCTCAGTGGATAGAGCGCTGGTTTCCTAAACCGGAGGTCGTTGGTTCAAGTCCAACCGGGGTCGCCAGCGCAGCGCCACCCCCCGTCTCTGCCTTCATCGCACGGCTCCCCGCACAAGGATCCGGCATGAGCACCGCGAGCAACGTGCGCCGCACCGGCGACCAGCCGTTCACCGCCAGCGTCACCCTCACCGTCCCGCGCGCGCGGGTATGGCGGGCGTGGACCGAGCGCGATGAGCTGCGTCGCTGGTTCGGCCCCACCAGCTGCACCATGGCGGCCAGTACGCTCGAGCTCAAGCCGGGCGGCAGCTACCACTACTGCATGCGCACGCCCGATGGGCGCGAGATGTGGGGCAAATGGACCTTCTGCGAGATCACCGCCCCCGCGCACCTGGTCCTGGTCTCCTGCTTCTCCGACGCCCAGGGCGGCATCACTCGATGAGCAGTACGGCGGCACCGTGCTCACCATCAGCTGGGTGCCATGCGAGGTTACCGCCGAGGAGCACCGCACCTTCGACGGCGCCCACACCGGCATGCAGCAGGGCTGGACAGCTGCGCGCCTACCTTGGCCTCGGCAACGCCTAGCGCCGGGACTGGAAGCCAGTCGCGCCCGCGAGGGTGCCGCCACCTTTCCCCACCATCTAGGATCTGCCATGCGCTCGGTCACCCCCTACCTCAATTTCGACGGCACCGCCGAGCAGGCCTTCGCCCTTTAATACACGGTCTTCGGCGGCGAGTTCCAGGCCCTCATGCGCTGGGGCCAAGCCCCCTTCGCCGACAAGGTGCCTGCCGACTACCATCAGAGAATCATGCACATCTCCCTGCCCCTGGTCCCGGTCGCCATGCTCGCCGCAACCGACGCCGTTCCGGGCATGGGTCCGCCGCTCACCGCCGGCAACTCGGTCTCGATCTGCATCGAGCCCACGAGCACCGCCGAGGCCGATCGCATGTTCGCCGCCCTCGCCGCCCTCGCCGCCGGCGGCGCGGTGGTGATGCCGCTGCAGAATACCTTCTGGGGCGCCTACTACGGGCAGTGCACCGACCGTTTCGGCGTGCAGTGGATGTTCAACTACACCCTGCCCAAGCCTACCGGCGGGTGAGGAGCGAGGCGGAGCGCAGGGCGGCGGCAGGGGGGCGCGGTGGGCGCATTGCATCGGCTGCCTGCCGGCTATCCTGGCCCGCACCGGTCCCCGTAGCTCAGCCGGAAGAGCAGCGGCCTTCTAAGCCGCCGGTCGGCGGTTCGAATCCGTCCGGGGACGATATCTCACGCGTTCCGCAGCCAGCGGCTCCCGCCTACTTTGGCTCGGTGCGGTCGCCCAGTACGAGTTGCGGACAGCACACCATGAATTGGAGCGCATCCATCCAGATCCGAGCATTGCCGCGAACAAGCCACAGGCGCCAACGCCCCTCTGCCTCACCCCGGTCGCCATCGGTCTGCCTAGCGCTGCTCGGGCTGGCCATCCTCGGCACCGGGCTGGTTGCCGCCGATACCCCCTCCGACATCCCGGCGGCACTGGGGCTGCGCTTCTCCACCGTCGCCGCGCCGGGCGCGCTGCGCGCGCAGGACGGCTGGTATTTCCTGGGCCAGGAGTTGCATGCCTACGCCGCCGGCAGCCTGAGCGCCGCTCGCCATTCCCCGCTGGGCGATCCGTTGGCCGCCATCGTCGACTTCAACACCATGGTCGCCAAGGCCGGCATGA
>JAYVMM010000499.1:0-3009 GCA_043758975.1 Planctomycetota bacterium
GATGCCCTCACGCGCATCGCCGCGCTGCTTCTGGGCGACCTCCCACCAGCGGTCGGCGATGCCGAGCTGCGCCTCAGCGCCGGGCGGGGCGGCGAGGGCGGCGAGTTCCTCGGCGGCGATCGCCTTGTAGGTCTCGTCGGTGCCGGCGACGATGCGCTCGAGGCCGAGGCGCCATTCGTTCTTGACGAAGCACATGAACACGCCGACCCGGCTGCTGCCCTCCTCGGGGTAGGCGCCGAGCAGGTCGGTGATCTCGCCGAGCTTGGCGAACTCATCGCCGTAGAGTTTGGCGCGCTCGAGCACGCTGCGCGCGCTCGCCTGGGCGTTGGCGTCGCCGGCGCTGCGCGCAAGCTCCTCGGCGGCCTTGGCCGCCTTGCTCGCCAGGGGATAGTCGTCGGCGTCGATCGCCTGCCCGGCGACGGCCAGCTCGGCGTCGACCAGCGCCAGCGCCGCCTCGGCGCTGGGGATCTCCTTGTCCAGCAGCAGCAGGCGCAGGTGCTCGGCGGGGGTGTCGATGGCGAAGGCGCTGGCGAGGAGCTCGAGGCCGCCTGCGACCAGCGTGAGGTCGCCGGCCCGCGCCGCCTGCTCGCACCCTTCGCGCAGGACCACGAAGCGCTGCGCCTCGCTGTCGCCGGCGGAGCGCCCCTGGGTGAGCAGGAGCTTGGCGAAGGCGAGGTGATCCTCCGGCTTGCGCTTGGCGTAATCGGCGCGGAAGGTGGCTTTGAGCGCCTTGAGCGCCTCGCCCTGGGTGGCTTCGCTGGGGACCGGGCGGGGCAGCACGCGCGCGCTCAGTACCGGGGCGGGCGCGGCTGCGGTCGGCGGCGCCGGCGCTACTGGCGCGGGGTCGCGCGGGGTGGTGTCGCCGGCGACCTCGCCGGCGGTCAGTCCGCCGAACGGCCCGGCGAGCAGGCCAGCGACCAGGCCCGCGACCAGGCCGGCGCAGGGCAGCAGGCCGGCGCGCCGCTGCGCAGGCGGGAGGTCAGACCATGGCATGACGCTCACCCGCACAGTCCGTAGGCTTCACGATCGCACAGGCAGATCGCACCAGGATGCAGCCACAGCAGCGAGGCCGGGAAGGCGGTGGAGATGTCGCGCATCATCAGTCGGCGCATCATCTCGGCCTTGCGTGCGCCGCTGACCAGGAGCACCACCTGGCGCGCGTGCATGAGGTCGGCCATGCCCAGGGTCAGGCCGTATTCGGGGGCGTTCTCCACCCCGTCGAGCATGGAGTGGCGCTGGGTGCTCTCGGAGAGCTCGGCGAGGTGGATCGACGGGGCGAGCGCCTCGCCCGGTTCGTTGAGCGCGAGATGGCCGTTGAGGCCGAGGCCGAGCAGGCAGAAGTCGATCGGGTTGCGCTCGAGGTGGGTGCGCATCTTGGCGCACTCCTTGTCCCAGTCGGCGGCCTCGCTGCTGAAGCCGGTGAACTGCGAGGGCGGCAGGCCGAGCGGGGTGAGCACGTGCTTGGCGAGGTAGCAGGCCATGGTCGCGGGATCGCCGCCCGGCAGGTTGCACCATTCGTTCAGGCCGCACACCCGGATGCCATGGTGGCTGATGTGGGCGGCGCGCAGTCGCTCCACCAGGACGGCGTAGGTGCGCACCGGGGTCTCGCCGCCGACCAGGCAGAGCTGGGAGGTCGGCTTGCTGATGATGGTGGTGAGCATCAGCTCGGCGGCGAGCTGGCTCAGCGCTTCATGGTCGTCGGCGATCAGGAGGTTCATGTTCCGTTTCCCCGCACGCGTGCCGCGCGTGCGTGCGCACGGTCGTCGGGTTACTGCCAGGATTGTCGCGCGGGCGCTTCCCGCCAGCTGAAAAGCGGCCCTGCCCGACCCGCCCGCATGCACTCTCCGGGCCGCTTGCCTACTTGTCGAGGCGGGAGGCGTGCTTGATCATGGTCGCGATCTCAGCTGCATACGTGCCGGAGAACTTGGCGTTGATCATCGGCAGCCACTCCTGCTGCACCTCGGTGACCTTCTTGGCCTGGATGCGCTTCATGCCGCGGAAGTACTCCTGCAGCATGTTCCAGCCTTCCAGCTCGGTGCTCAGCTGCTTGTCGGTCTTCACCGACTTGAGCGCCTTGCCGGCGTTGACATGGGCGGGGGCGCTGGGGAACTCGTCGAGCAGGCTGCCGAGGCGCAGGTAGGAGACCAGGCGGGTGGAGACCGGCGAGGCCGGGTCGTTGAGCACCTTGGTGTCGAGCTCGATCAGGCGGTTGGACTGCTCGCCGATGGTCTTGACCATGTTCTGGCCGTCGCCACCGAGCTTCTGGCCCTCCTTCATCGCCCGGTTGACGTCGCCGATGCGCAGCCACTTGATCGCGTTCTTGAGCGAGAGCGGGAACATGCCCTCGTTGTCGATCAGCGGCTGGGTCTCCTTGAACAGCGCTTCTATGCCTTTGCGCTCGGCATCGGCATTGCCGCCCAGGCGGGTGATCATGGTGATCTTGCCGCTGCCATCCACCACCACCATGGCGCCGGTGGCGTCGCCGGCGAAGGCGGGCAGCAGGCCGCTGCCCGAGTCGAAGCCCTTGTCCCAGTATTCCGGCGGGTCGGTCTCGTTGCGGTTGGGCAGCTGACCGCGGCTGCCGATGAGGAAGCACTGGATGGTGTAGCTGCTGGAGTAGCGCTGCCCGTAGCCGCCGCGCACATTCCAGTACAGCTGCATGCCGGCTGGATCCTCGAGGTTGATCAGGAAGTACACCTGCACCCGGCGCGCCAGCCCGGCCGCGGTTGGGGATCCGCTGTCGGCGGCCCAGCTGATGGTCTCGAAGGGGACGCTTTCAGCCCCGGCGGCGGACAGCGCAATGAGCGTCAGCAGGAGGAGCGAACGCATGCAAGACTCCGGGAAGAGGGTGGTCAGGGCGGCTTCGGGCGGCTGACAACAGGGAACAATCAGCAGGGCAAGGACGTTGGTATGGGTGCAGAAGCGGACACCGGAGCGCCCATAGGCCGGGAGCGCCTGCGGATCACTGGTCCAGGCTCGCACGCCTCCCTGCGGATGCAAGAGCAGGCC
>JAYVMM010000500.1:0-3517 GCA_043758975.1 Planctomycetota bacterium
GCCCGGCACCGCGGGCGGCGCCTGACGGGTGCGCAAGCCGCGCGCCAGGACAGCGCGCCTTTAGCGCACCGCGAGCACCCCGCCAGCACCCCTTCCACCACCATACGGCCAGAAACCATGCCCGGCACCATCCACGCCAAGATCACCAGCGCACTGTCCGCCTTCGCCCCCTTCCAGGACTTCCGCGCCGGTCGCCTGGACCGTGACGCCTATGTCGACGTGCTCGAGCGCGAGGAGGCGAAGATGGGCGGCTTCGGGCTCAATCGCGACCAGTTCCACCTCAGCGGACGCTGCCCCGAGCAGGAGGAGGCATTCATCGATGGCATCCTCGAGGATCTGCGCCGGCAGGGTACCATCAGTTCGGCCACCTATGACAAGGCGGCCTTCACCGCCTTCCGCCGCCAGGTGCAGGCCACCTTCGACCATGGCGAGTACTCCACCTACATATTCCCCGAGGAGGAGCGCCTGGTCTACGCGCTCAGCGAGATCGCCAAGCCGGTGAGCGCCGCCTTCCTCGGCTCCTACTACGGCTACTGGGCGGTGTGGGCGATGCCGGCGCTCGCACGCAGCAAGGGCCGGGCCTGGTTCCTCGACATCGATGAGCGGGTCAACCGGCTCGGCCTAGCCAATTTCACCCGCCTCGGCTACGGCGCCCAGGTGGAGTTCGTGACCAAAGACGCGGTCGCCTACCTCGATGCGAGCGCGACCACCTACGACTTCGCCCTCATCGACGCCGAAGGTCCGGAGGAGCACGCCGATCCGGATTACCGCAAGAAGTGCATCTACTATCCGATCTTCCGCGCCTGCCTGCCGCGGCTGCGGCCCGGCGCGCTGGTGGCGGTGCACAACATGCTGCTCAGCGATCTCAGCGATGACCGCTATTTCCAGGAGCGCATCGTCATCAATAAACAGCAGTTCCACAAGCTCATGCCGTTCCTCAGCGAGCACTTCCGCAACCGCCGGGAATATCCGACATCGGAAGGAACCGGCGTCTACCGCCGCTGAGCCGCCGCCTGCATTCTCCGCCGATCGCGAATCCCCTCTCCATGCCCCCACCCATCGACCACCCGCCCGCCGCGAGCGGACAGCTGTCCCCTGCCCAGGAGCGGATGTGGCTGCTGGCCCAGCTCGATCCGCTCTCGCCCGCCTATTCCATCCCGGTGTGCGCCTGGCTGAACGGCCCACTCGACGCCGAGCGGCTGCGCCTGGCCTGGCGTGAGCTCGCGCAGCTTCACGACGTGCTGCGCACCCGCTTCCCGCTCGTCGACGGCGTCCCGGTGTGCGAGGTCGCCGCGCAGGCTCACATCGACTTCACCCTGGTCGAGCCGGGCGCGGGGACGCTCGACGAACGCGAGCATGCCGCGCTCGCGCTGGCGCAGGAGGAGGTCGCGCGTACGTTCGACCTCGCCGCGCGCCCGCCGTGGCGGATCCTGCTGGTGCGAGTCGCTGCCGGACGGCACCTCCTCGCCGTCGCTTTCCACCTCATCGGCGTCGATGGTGCGTCCCTGCCCCGCCTGTTCAACGATCTCGCCAGCGCCTATGCTGGGCTCCTCGACGAGGGATCGGCGGCGGGCGGCGCCACCTATCGCGATTTCACCGCTTGGCAGCGCGCCTTCCTCGGCAGCGCGCGCTGCGCCGAGCAGCTCGCTTACTGGCAACACACGCTCGCCGAGCTGGAGCCGCTGAACCTGCCCATCGACCGCCCGCGCCCACGCCAGCCCACCAGCAATGGCGCCCGCCTGGAGCTGCCCCTTGAGGCGGAGCTCATCGGCGCGCTCGCGGCACGCGCGCGCGAACTCGGGGTCTCCGACTTCGCCCTGCTGCTCGCCAGCTTCGCCGCCTTGATCCAGCGCTGCACGCTCGCCACCGACCTGCCCATCGCCACCCAGGTCGACAACCGCGCCACCGCCGGCAGCGCGGCGCCGTCCTTCCTCCGCCTGGTGGGCATGTGCATCAACACGGTGATCATCCGCGCCGGCTGCAGCGGCGAACAGCCGTTCGGCGAGGTCGCGCGCGCCGTCGACGCACAGGTCGGCGCGGCCCTGCGCCATGCCGATGTGCCTTTCGACCGCGTAGTCGGCACCCAGCGCGGGGGCGGCGGCCAAGCCGGCCACGCTCCGGCCAACCTGCTCTTCGACGTCGAGACCCCGCGCCTGATCCCGCGCCTGGCACTGCCCGGGGTGGAGGCCGAGATCATCACCATCGACAACCGCACCGCGATGTTCGACCTGGTGGTCAGCCTGCATCTCGCCGGGTCGCCGAGCTGTTCCGTCCGCTACAGCACCGACCTCTTCGCCGAGGAGACCATCCGCCGCCTGCTGATGCACTTCCGCGAGCTGCTCAGCGGGGTCGCCGCCGATCCGCGCACGCGCATTTGCGACCTGCCGCTGCTCAGCCGCGCCGAGTTCGACGCGGTGACGGTGGAGTGGAACCGCACCGCGCACGACGTGCCGACCGATATCTGCATCCACCAGCTCTTCGCCACCCAGGCCCTGCTCACCCCGGAGCGCACCGCCCTGGTGTACGATCAGGCAGAGCTCAGCTACCGCCAACTCAACCAGCACGCCGACCGCCTCGCCCGCCAGCTAAGCGCGCGCGGGGTGGGGCCCGAGGTCCTGGTCGGCGTGCTGCTCGACCGCTCGCCCGCGCTCATCATCGCCGTGCTGGCGGTGCTCAAGGCCGGCGGCGCCTATGTGCCGTGCGACCGCAAGATGACGCGCAGCCGCATCGCCTATCTGGTCCAGGACGCCAAGCTGCGTCTGGTGCTGACCCAGGCTGATCTCGCCGCGCTGCTCCCCGACGGCGTCGAGCAGCTGGCGGTGCCGCCGCTCGCCGTGGGCGCGCCCGCGCCGCCCGCCGAGTCCGCAGGCGAACCGCTCAGCGGGGTGCAGGCTGGCAATGCCGCCTATGTCATCTACACCTCCGGCTCCACCGGCGAGCCCAAGGGGGTGGTGGTCGAGCACCGCTCCGCGGTCAACGCCATCATTGCCACCATCGCGCGCTACGCCGAGCTCTCCTGCGACCGCACCCTGTTCCAGTCGTCGATCACCTTCGACAGCTCGGTGACCAAGATCTTCCAGAGCCTGTGCCACGGCGGCACCCTCTATCTCGCGCCTGAAGGCGCCGATTTCGAGCAGGCGCTCGCGCTGACCGCGCTCCACCGCATCCCCCGCCTGACCACCACGCCGTCGGAGCTCGCGACCCTCAACGCGACCCCCGAGCGGCTGCCCGCGCACCTCGAGATGATCGGCGCCGCCGGCGAAAACCTCACCCTCGGCGACGTCGACCGCATCATCGAGCGCATCCCCATCCTCAACATCTACGGTCCGACCGAGACCACCATCTCGACCACCTGCTTCCGCTTGACCCGCGACTACCCGCTCGCCGGCGGCACCGTGCCGATCGGCAAGCCGATCATGAACTACCGGGTCTACGTCCTCGATCGCGCGCTGAAGCCGATGCCGATCGGCTGCACCGGCGAGCTCTGCATCGCTGGCATAGGGGTGGCGCGCGGCTA
>JAYVMM010000501.1:0-2031 GCA_043758975.1 Planctomycetota bacterium
TGATCTCGCGTTGACGCTGCTGCACCGTCCCTGCGTTCCGGTGCCGAGTTCTACGTCCCCACTCATGGCACATATACTGCTTGTGGCGGCGCCATGAGACAGTCCCTCGGAGAAGGCTTACACATGAACTCGAACATGCGCGCGATGGGTATTCCGCTACTGCTTTCGACCCTGGTCTGGTGCAGCTCCGGCAGTCAGGGGACCCAGGACGCATCGCCCGGCGGCTCGAAGAAGGACGGCGGAAGCATCCGGATCGCCGATTCGAGCGTGCCGGTGGACGCGAGCCGCGGAGACGCGCACGCCTACGGCAGCGGCAGCGGCAGCAGCGATGCGGATACGCTCGACGACTGAGCGCAAGGGACGCTGAGCATGGACTTCGAACCCGATGCGCGCGAGCGCGAGATCCAGCTCAGCGCGCGCGCCTTCGCCGAGCGCGACCTTGCGCCTGGCGCCGCGGCACGCGATCAGAGCGCGGCCTTCCCCGTCGAGGAGATGCGCCGCGCCGCCGCGCTCGGTCTGCTCGGCATCAACCTGCCCAAGGCCTACGGCGGACTGGAGGCCGGCATGGTCGCCACCAGCCTGGCGCTGCAGGAAATCGCGCGCGCCGATGCTGCGGTGGCAGTGACCATGGCGGTGACCAGCCTGGTGGCCGAGGTCATCCAGCGCTTCGGCACCCAGGCGCAGCGCGCCGCCTGGGTGCCGCGCATCACCTCCGGGGCGGCGCTCGCCGCCTCCTTCGCGGTGTCCGAACGTGAGGCGGGCAGCGACCTCGCGGCGATGGCCACCACCGCGGTGCGCTGCACCGAAGGCTGGCGCCTCGACGGCGCCAAGCAGTGGATCACCTCCGGCGACCGCGCCGGGGTGGTGGTGGTGGGCGCGGTCACCGCGCGCGAGATGGGCAAGCGCGGCATCTCCGCCTTCATCGTTCCCGGCGGCACCCCCGGGCTGCGCGCCGGCCCTGCAGAGGAGAAGATGGGCCAGCGCGGCTCGAGCACGGTACCGCTCACCTTCGAAAGCTGCGTGGTGGGCGAGGACGCCCTGCTCGGGCACGAGGGCGAGGGGCTGCCCCTGATCTACGCCGCGCTCGAGGTCGGGCGCATCGGCATCGCCTCGCTCGCGCTCGGCATCGGACAGGCGGCGCTCAGGGCGGCGACCGCCTACGCCCGCACGCGCGTGCAGTTCGGCAAGCCGATCGCCGAGCTGCAGGCCATCCAGTTCCTGCTCGCCGACGTCGCCACCGAGCTCGACGCCGGATGGCTGCTGACCCTGCGCGCGGCGCACGCGCGCGACCGCGGACACCCGGCGACGCGCGAGGCGGCGATGGCCAAGCTGTTCTGCGCCGAGGCGGCGGGGCGCGCCGCCGATGCGGCGATCCAGGTCATGGGCGCCAACGGCTACACCCGGCGCTACCCCGCCGAGCGCTACGCGCGCGATGCGCGGGTGACGCGCATCTACGAGGGTACCAGCGAGGTGCAGCGCCTGGTCATCGCGCGCGCGCTGCTTGCGGACAGCGCCCAGGCCCTGCCTGACGGCGGCGGCTAGGCGCGCTTTCCGCCTGCGGCCTTCACGGCGCTGCGCGCGCGGCTTTCATTGCGCCGCGCGCGCGGCGAAGCGCCCCGGCAGGTTGGCGGTAAAGATGACGGCGGCGGCGACCGTGAGCAGGGAATTGCCGATGGCGATGGGGACGCCATTGCCGAATCCGGCGGCGCCCTCGACGATGCCGAACACCGCCATCCAGGCCAGCACCATCCCGAAGGCGGTGGCGAGCGCGCCGCGGCGGATGGTGAGGGCGAAGAACGCGGTCGCGCTCAGGAAGAGCAGGGTACTGCTCCCGGAGACAACCAGCGCAACCCAGGCGTCATGCCGCAGGGCCTGGGCGACATCCTCCGCCGCCAGGGCGAAGGCGATGGCCGTGATCAGCGCCACCGGCGTCAGGGCGAACACCGCGGTCCAGATCTTGGTGGCGACGATCGTAGCGGTGGTGTAGGGCAGCAGGCAGAGGCTGCTGAGGGTCTGCTGCTCGACCTCCTG
>JAYVMM010000502.1:0-2066 GCA_043758975.1 Planctomycetota bacterium
CGCGACTTGATGTCGTACCAGTAGCAGTGGCGCTGGCTGAAGGTGCCGCGGCGGGAGTCCTGGCCGGAGAGGCGGGCGGGGACGCCCTCAGCGAGCAGAGAGCCGAAGGCGAGCAGCTCGCCGAGCGCCCAGTCGATCTTGCCGCGGCTGGAGACCACCTTGCCACGCTCCTCCGCCAGGCGGCGGATCTTGGGGTGGACATTGAACGATTCCGGCCAGCTCGACAGCGCCTTGCCGATCTGGTCGAGCACCGCGAGCGGCACCCCGGTGTCGACGGGATCGTGGCTGTAGGCGTTGCTCAGGCCCTGCCACACGCCGGAGAAGCGGCTGCGCGTGAGCTTGGCCGGCTTGACCTTGACGGTATTGAGGGCGTCCTGCAGCTGGTTCTGCATGATGGTGGCGACGGCCTCGGCCTCGGCCTGCTGGATGTCGCCGCGCGCGAGCAGCTTTTTGGTATAGATCTGGCTGACGCGCGCATGCTCGGCGATGCGCGCGTACATCGTCGGCTGGGTGAAGTTGGGCTCGTCGGTTTCGTTGTGCCCATGCCGGCGGTAGCACACGATGTCGACCACCACGTCGCGCTTGAACTCGCGGCGGAAGCGCGCCGCCAGGCGGGTGACGTGCACCACCGCCTCGACGTCGTCGCCGTTGACGTGGAAGATCGGCGCGTCGACCATCTTGGCGATGTCGGTGCAGTAGCGCGTCGAGCGTGCATCCGCGGGCAGGGTGGTGAAGCCGATCTGATTGTTGATCACGAGATGGATGGTGCCGCCGGTGGTGTAGCCCTCGAGCTGGGAGAGCTGGAAGGTCTCCATCACCAGGCCCTGGCCGGCCATCGCGGCGTCGCCGTGGATGAGGATGGGCACCACCGTGCCGCGCACCGCGATATCATTGTTCTGCCGCTGCTTGCCGCGCGCGCGCCCGAGCACCACCGGGTTGACCGCCTCGAGGTGGCTGGGGTTGGCCGAGAGCGTGACGTGGACCTTCCCGCCCTGGGAGGTGACGTGGTCGGAGCTGAAGCCCATGTGGTATTTGACGTCGCCGTCGCCCTGCAGCTGGCTGATATCGTAGCTGCCCTCGAATTCGGTAAACACCTCCTCGTAGGACTTGTTGAGGATGTTGCAGAGCACATTCAAGCGTCCGCGATGGGCCATGCCCATCACCACCTCCTTAACCGCGAACTCAGGTGCGAGCTCGAGGATTTGGTCGAGGGCGGGGATCAGGGCCTCGCCGCCCTCGAGCGAGAAGCGCTTCTGACCGAGGAACTTGGTGTGGATAAAGCTCTCCAGCATCTCCGCCTGGTTGAGCTTCATCAGGATGCGGCGCTTGTCCTCCTTGCTGAGCACGGGCTGGTTGCGATTGGTCTCGACCTCGCGCCGCACCCAGTGCCGCACGGTGCGGTCCTGGATGTGCTGGTACTCGACCCCGATGGTCCCGCAGTAGGTGGCGCGGAGATGGGCGACGATCTCGCGCAGGCTGGCGCGCGGCGCCATGCCGTGGATGCCGTCACTGGCGAATTCGCGATCGAGGTCGGCGTCGCTCAGGCCGAAGCTGGCGAGTTCGAGGCTGGCCTGGGCGGGGGTGTTGTTGAAGCCGAGGGGGTCGAGGTTGCAGCTGACGTGGCCGATGTCGCGGTAGGAGTAGATCAGGCCGTCGGCGCGCTGCTGGTCGATCCGGCCTGGCACCGCGGAAGCGATGCGTTCAGTGCCCGGGGCCGCGCTCGGCGCAGCGGGGGCGCCGGTGGGGCGCTGGAAGCCGAGATCGAAGCCGGTGAAGAAGATCCGCCACTCCGGATCGACGCGGTTGGGGTCCTGCTGCCAGGCGAGGTACTGCTCCTCGAGGTGCGGGAGGTTCCAGGCGCCAGCGAGGGAGGTGGGGACGGGGGGCATGGGCGGCTCGTGTATTGTGCGTATGCTTGTGTGAGAAATGCGGAAAGTGGGCCAAGGAAGGGCGGTGGAGCACGGCTCTCCCCCGTGACGGGCGTCCTATGATGCGCTTATCCACCGTTTTCTCCCGAACGGCAAGAGAAAACGACCAACTTGCACATTTTATCGCACAATGTATTG
>JAYVMM010000503.1:0-2512 GCA_043758975.1 Planctomycetota bacterium
CGCTTGAGCGCGGCGGCGCCCAGGCGGCTGAGCAGTTCAAGGTCGTGGAGGACGTCGCCGTAGGCGATCAGCGCCGCCAGGTCGGCCACCGGCATGGCCAGCGGCTGGCGCGCGAGCAGCTCCTTGCGCTGCGCCTGCCAGCGATGCTCGGGGAAGTCCTCCGGCTGCAGCCACACCGGATGGACCAGGATGGCCTTGACCTGCTCGCCGAGCGGCTTGCCGCCGGCGGCAAGCTCGAGGCGCACCGTGCGCAGACCATCGCGCGGGAAGGTGTGCTCGATCTCCACCCCCTCGGCGGTGGTGCCGTCGTCGAACACCCAGCGCGCGGACAGTCCGGCGCGCTCGAGCAGGCGCAGGCGCACGTCGACCACCGCGGGTCCGCCGGACTCGCCGCCGGTGGTGGTGTGGCCGGCCATCTCCCAGGCAAAGGCTGGCGCCGGCGCCGGCGAGCCGGCACGCGCCTCGGCGCGCAGCACCGGGTAGCGCGCCACCGCCAGGAAGGCGGCCGGCGGCACCACCTCGAGCCGCTCGGCGCCCGGCGGGCGCCAGGCGAGCTCGGCGTAGGTCGCCCCGCTGCCCTGGAAGTGCCAGTAGTCGAGCTGGTGGCCGCCCGCGCTCAGGGTGATGGCGCCCTGGTGCTGGCCGCGCTGCCCGCCGTCGACGCCGTGCACGCCCGGCCATTCGCACACCGGCTTGCCGTCGATGAAGACGAAGGAGCCGTCGTCGGAGACGGTGGCAAAGAGGTAGTCGCCGGCCTTGGCCGCCTGCAGGCGGCCATGGTAGTGCGAGAGGTAGTCGACGCTCGGCCCGTGGCGATGGATGCCGTCGAAGATGTTGGGCACCAGGCTTGCTCCCAGCACCTCGCCGGCAGCTCCGCGCCAGACTTCCTGGAATTGCGCCCAGGTGTCCAGCCCTGCTCCGACGCGGTGGCGGGTCTCGAGCACCAGCCCGCCCGGCGGGTCGAAGACCGGCGCCGGGCCGGCGCTGCCCTTGCCACCGACATAGACCAGGTAGGCGGGAGAGAGCGCATGCGCATCGAACAGCACATCGGTAGGCGCCCCGGCTGCGGACCACAGCAGCTGGACGGCGACCGCCACCCCGGCCTCGGTGGTGACGGTGACTTCGGGATGGTTGAGTTCGTCGGCGGGGTAGATGCGCGCCCAGCCGGTGGTGGCCATGGGCGCGTCCTTGTCGCGCGCAACCACGTAGCGCTGGCTGCCGCCGCCATTCCACGCGGGGGCCTCGCCCGCGGTCAGCGCGCCTGCGCTCGCCAGCAGCAGCGCGCTGCGCATCCAAGCTGCTGCCCAAGCCTGGGCCATGGTCCGCTCCGACTCCGCAACCGCTTTGTACAAGCGGTGATGCGCCTGCGAGGATGTACTACCGACCGACCGCGCTGTTGCCGCCCGGCGCGCCCGGCAAGCCTAGGCCTGCCGCCCGGCGCTGTCCATCAGCTGGTGGCCCCGCGCCCGCCTACCTGCTGGCGAGCTGCGCTTGAATTGGACGGGTAGCCCTTGAACATGGCCCACCCCTGCGACCCCCGTCGCTACCTCCACCTCCACCTGCCGGGCAGCCCATGACCAACGCCATCATCCACACCCCTCGCGGCGACATCAACCTGGTGCTCTTCGACAAGACCGCGCCCAAGACCGTCGAGAACTTCATCAAGCTGATCAAGCAGGGCTTCTACACCCAGCTAGCGTTCCACCGCGTGGAGCCCAACTTCGTCATCCAGGGCGGCTGCCCGAACACCAAGGAAGGCGCCAGCGGACGCCCCGGCACCGGCGGGCCGGGCCACCAGATCAAGTGCGAGGTCGGCGCGGGCAACCCCGAGAAGCACACCCCCGGCACCCTGAGCATGGCGCACGCCGGCAAGGACACCGGCGGCAGCCAGTTCTTCGTTACCCACACCGCCACCCCCCACCTCGACGGCAAGCACACCGTGTTCGGTCGCATCGCCTCGCCCGCCGACCTCAAGGTGGTCAACGCGATCAAGGTCGGCGACCGCTTCAGCATCGAACTGGTCGAGGCCAAGTGAGTGCAGGCGGCGCGCTGACCCCAGCGCAACGCGACTTCCTCGAACTGCTGGTCACACGCAAGGCGCTCAGCTTCGGCGACTTCACGCTCAAGAGCGGGCGCAAGAGCCCGTACTTCATCAACACCGGCTGCTTCCACCAGGGCGGCGACCTCGAGCTGCTTGGGCGCGCCTACGCCGCAACCATTCACGCCGCCTTCGGCGACGGCGTGCAGACGGTGTTCGGGCCGGCCTACAAGGGCATCCCCCTCGCCCTCGCCACCGCCCAGGCCTACCAGCTGCTGGTCGGACGCGAGGTCGGCTGGAGCTTCGACCGCAAGCAGGCCAAGGACCACGGCGACGGCGGGCTGTTCGTCGGCGCCCCGCTCACCCGCGGCACCCGCGTGGTGGTGGTCGATGACGTCCTCACCGCCGGCACCGCGCTGCGCGAGACCATGGCCAAGCTGCGCCCAACCGGGGTCGAGGTGGTCGGCGCGGTGG
>JAYVMM010000504.1:0-1610 GCA_043758975.1 Planctomycetota bacterium
GCGCATCATCATCGCCTTCCAGGGCGAAGGGATCGCGCAGGGGTGGAGGGTCTTGGCTGGCCATGGAGGAGCAACCTGACGGTGAGGATCGATCTGGATTGATGAGGGGCGCTGGCGATGCCTATGCATCTGCCTCAAGTAACCTAGATCGCTTTTCCAAAATGCCATGGCCGTCAGGGTGCGGACCGTGCCTGCGCAGGTCCGGTCCGGGATTCCCAATGCAAACCCCAAACGATTGGTCCGCAAGCCCTTATCCGCTCACCCGCATGCTGTTCCCGGGTCGCTCAGGTCGACCGTTCCACATGCCGGCGGCCCGCCCCCGGCGTGGGCGGATGTGCCAATCCTGGAATGCCCATCCGACCGCCTGGTCAGCGCCAGCGCCCGTTCGCGCCGCCGCCGCGCCGGGCGATAGTTCATACGCCGGGCGGATCAGGTGGCGGCGCCGGCAAGCCGGCACCGACGCGGCTTGCTCTTGCTGTGCTGCACGATGCTGCTTAGCTATGCTCCTTCCCGGCTGCCGGTGCGCATTCGCCTCAGGACGGAGCGGTTCGTGGAGCGTTCACTAATCATCGAAGCTATCGGCCACGCGGCGCGCAAGCGCCGCCTCCTGGATGGCGACCAGGTAGGCCGGCTGACCGATGTCCTGCACAGCCGGGGACTAGACTCGGGCGATCGCCTGCGCGCCTGGCTGGCCGGTGCCAACGGCATGAGCGTCGCGCTTGCCCGCGAGCTGCTCAAGATCCTCGCACGCAGCGATCAGCAGGCCTTCGGCGCCTACCAGCCGCTCGCCCACCTCGCCAATGGCGGCATGGGCAGCGTCTGGCTCGCCGCCAACCGCGCCCGCGACGGGCTGGTGGTGGTCAAGGCGATGAAGAAGGAGGTCGCCGAGAACGAGGAGTTCCAGAAGCGCTTCGCCCGCGAAACGCGCATCATGATGGAGGCCGAGGATCCCGGGGTGGTGCGCTGCCTCGACACCGGCACCACCGGCGACAAGTCGTTGTTCATGGTGCTGGAATTCGTCGATGGCGGCGACCTCAAGGACCTCGCCGAAAACCGCGGCGTGCCCGAGACCATGGCACTGCAGATCATCTACCAGGTGACCGGCGCGCTGGCGGCGGCGCACAAACGCCAGCTGGTGCACCGCGACATCAAGCCGGCCAACATCTTCGCCTACCCCGATGGCCGGGCCAAGCTCGCCGATTTCGGCATCGCGCGCTCGACCAGCGAATCGCGCACCCGCCTGACCATGATGGGGGCGCTGGTCGGCAGCCCGCCCAACATGTCACCGGAGCAGGTCATCGGCGATGACCACCTCGACATCCGCAGCGACATCTATTCGCTCGGCACCGTGCTCTACTTCGCCCTCACCGGCAAGGACTGCTTCACTGGACGCCTCCAGGAAGTGCTGCATGCCCAGCGCAACACCCCGGTGCCGGACGCGCGCAAGCTCAAGCCGGAGATCAGCGCAACGACCATCGCCATCATCGCCACCTGCATGCAGAAGAAGCGCGAAGAGCGCTACCAGGACCCCGATGCCCTGAGGGCGGCGGTCGCCGCTGCGCTAAATGGCCTCGGGCAGCAGCCGGGGGCGCTGTCCGCGAACCCCGCGC
>JAYVMM010000505.1:0-4041 GCA_043758975.1 Planctomycetota bacterium
TTGGCTGCGAGCGCTCAGACGAGTTTGCCTTTCGATGTGAACGGCGCCGACGTGTTGCTGCTGGACGATGTGCTTTACACCGGTCGCACCATCCGCGCCGTGCTCAACGAGCTGTTCGACTTCGGTCGTCCTGCTTGCGTTCGCCTCGCGGTGCTGGTCGATCGAGGCGGTGATCCGCGCCGCATTGGTCTGATCGCCACGCAGATAGACCTCCCAGGCAGCGAGGAATTCCGCCGCCGTCGCATAGGGATCGGCGTGGACGGCGCCGGGCGCCGGTGCGGCTCCCGTCCCAGGGTCGACCGGCGACCGCTCGTGCTGACCCGGCCTGGACCACAGCAGAATGAAGCTCAGCAGGAACGCGCTGGCGATGCCAGCGATCAGGAGCGTCTTATTCATGGCATCCTTTGTTCATGTAGACCGGCATGATGAATGTCGAAGGAGCTCATGGCCCCTTCCCGCTCTGGGCCAAGGCATGGATGGTCCAGGCGCAGAGCCCGAGATGATCCAGCGCCAGGCTCCCCTGGCGGGTGGCTCCGGCGCGCATGCGCAGCCACACCGGCACCAGGGCGGTCAGGGTCGACTCCAGGGCATTGGCGGAGAAGCTGGGGAAGATCACCGTGAGGCAGACGCGCTGCCAATAGATCGCTTCTGGCTCGTCGTCGCCGCGTGGCGGCAGGACCAGCGGACGCAACAGGGCGGCGGGAATGGGTCCAACGGAAAAATGCTGCTGCGCCGACAGATCGCACGCGACCAAATAGGCGCCGATGCGGGTGGCACGGATATGGTCGCAGAGCAGCGGCGAGCCCACCACCACCGCGGAGCGCATGGTGGTGCCGAGCACCGCGGCGACATCGCGCTGCATGGCGAGGCAATCGAGCACGGCATGCTCGGCATGCTCGTCGGCGAGCGCCTCGGCGAGGCTCGCGATGGCCGCGCAGTAACGCCGGGTGCGCAGGGCGGTGAGATTCCAACCGTCCTGATCAGGAGTGGCGGCGACCGCGAGGTGCCACCCACTGAAGATCGCCAGCAGCGCCGCGCGCGCGGCGCTGGCCTGGGTCAGGGCGGAGGTGAGCCGGGCGGCGAGCGCGGCGATCTCCTCATCGGCCACCCCGCTGCCGGGCAGTCCGACCGCCAGGGTGCGCAGCGGCTCCAGGCTAGCGCTGAGAGAGCGCGCCTCCTGGATCGCAGTGGTCGCCGGTATCCCGGTGATGTCGTCGAGGCAGCGATCCATCAGCCACAGCGCGCCGATCAGACGCAGGCGCGCCGGATCGAGCGGCCCGGCCTGGGCAAGCACCACCGTCGTCGGCACCGGCGGGCTGCCGCCCGCGAGCACCCAGCCCCGGTAGGCGTCGGCCACCCGGGTGCCGCAAAGCAGCGCGCAGCTGGGGATGGGCGCGGCGGCGCCCGCAGCCAGCTGGTGGATGGCGGCGCACGCGTTGATGAGCTCCTGATAGAGTCCCGGCAGCATCACGATGGCCAGCACTTCGTGCCAGGGCAGCGGGGTCAGCGCGCCATGCTGATAGATGTCGCTGTAGGCCTGGAGGCAATCGACCCAGGCGCGCTCAACCGCCGCGCGACCAGGATTGGCGGCACGAAAGGCGCGGTAGGCCTGCGCGTAGAGCCCAGCGAGGCCGGGCGGCGCCGGCGGCTGGCCGCCCAGGCACCAGCACGCCTGCGCGCGGTCGAACGGCTCGCTGAGGATGCGCATGCCCGGCTCGAGGTACCCGCCGGCGAGGGCGAGCAGCAGCCGGGCGCTGCGCGCCGACAGCTGCGGGGCAAGCGCGGCGAGCAGGGTCGGCTCGCGCGCCGCCGCCGCGGTCGCCACCGCCGCCGCCGCATTGATCGCAAGGCCACCCTCGCCGGCGTCGACCAGGGCGAGGGCCAGCTGCGCCGCCGGCGCCGTGAGCATCGGCAGCGCCGGCAGCGCACCCGCGTCGAAGGGCCGGATGTCCATGATCAGGCCATAGGCGACCGGCGGAAGCGCGGGGGCAGGACCCGCGGGTGGCGGCGGCAACGTCGAAGACGCCGGCGCGCCCGCACGCAGCGCCGCCTGCAATTCAGCATCGAGGGTCAACAGCGCACGGCGACCGAGCAAGGCGGCATCGTCCCAGCGCACCCGTGGGCCAGCATCGAGCGCGAGCTCCACCGCGTCGGTGATGCGGTCGAGCGCAACATCGTCGCCCATCACCGGCAGGCTGCCGAGCGGCCCGATCAGCACCTGGCTGCGCCGCTGCAGCTCGGCCGGCGGCAGACGCTCGGCGCCCGCCGCGGCGGCGCTCGCAGCCGCCGCGCAGGCCACCGCCAACAGCATGCCGGCGCGCCTCACGGCGCCTCCGGCAGCGGAGCCGGCGGTGCTGGCGGCGCTATCGTGCCGCCGGCAATCCAGTACCAGCGCGCGCGATTGGTATCGACCAGGGCGCCGTTGAGGTAGACGAAGCGCGGCTGCTCGACCAGCGCGGTGCGCCCCCCGGTCAGCTGGTGGCGGCGGTCCTGCTCGACCGCGGCACGCTCCTCCGGCGCCAGATCATCGAGGCGGACGTTGTCGTCGGACAGGCGCGCGGCGCAGCCTTGAAGCGAGAACGCCAGCGCGCTCGAGATCAGCAGGGATGGGACGCGGGTACGCATGCGTCAGCCCGCCGCATCGGGATGGAGGCGGGCATGCGCGCGCACGAGCGCATCCAAGGGAACCAGCTGGTCGATGGCGATGGCGAAATCCTGGTCGATGGCCAGCCACAGCCGGCCCGCGCGCTCCTCGACCGTGAAGCCGGCATGGTCGCGCCAGAGCGGCAGCTCGGCGTTGTCGGACAGCACCAGGCAGGCGCAGTTGGCCTGGCGACCGGAGCGCGCGAGGATCAGCCCGCTTGCGAGCGCCGGTCCGACCAGCAAGTCACCGTCGATCACCAGGGTGCGCACCGCGGCATCGCCCAGGCGCAGCTGCGCGCGCGCCGCCTGCAGGGCGCGAGCGAGAAGCGCCGCCAGATCGTCGGCCTCCGCCGGGGTGGCGGTGACCACGGTGAGCCCGGCCACCCATGGGTTCCAGCCGGACAGCCCGGAGCCGCGCCGGAAAAGGTCGCGCAGGGGCAGCCCGGGCGGCGCCCCGGGCGCGTGGGCGAGCGCGAGCACCAGCACTGGCCCCGCTGCCTGGCGCAAGGCGAGCGCGAGCGCGCGCAGGCTCGCGCGCGCCCCCCCACTGAGGATGCCGTGCAGATTATCCGGTGCCGCCTGCGGCGGGGCCTGGAGCGCATGGCGGAACCAGCGCGCCGGTGCTGCCGGTGCTGCCGGTGCTGCCGGTGCTACCGACACCATGGCTGGGGAGTGGGCCGGGGCGTCCACCGTTTGCTGGGCGGCGGCGCTCATGGCTGGTAGCCATGGGGGTAGCGCTCGGCGCACTCGACCACCGCGCGCTGCAGCGCTTCGCTGTCGGTGATGGGCGCGCTGAGCTGGATGCGCTCGATCACCGCCTCGCGGTAGGTGACGTCCTCCGGGCGGGTGGTGCACAGCCAGTACTGCACCGGATGGGGGATGAAGACCGCGATCTCGAACAGGCGCGGGACGTGCTCGGGAGCGCGCAGCAGGGCCTGCGAGTAGCGCCGGGGCTCGCTGCGCACGCCGCTGAGCATGGCCGCCTCCTCGGGGGTGAGCTTGAGCGCCTCGACCGCGCCATCGAGGGCGGCCTCGCTCTGGCGCAGCAGGATCTGGATCGGGATGTTGCGCAGGAGCTCGCGCCCGACTGCGCTGGCGCTGAGGTCGGTGACGTTCTGGGTCACCAGGCCGACCGCCACCCCGTGCTTGCGCGCGGTGCGCAGCAGCCCGCCCAGCGCATCGCCCACCACCGTCGCCGCACCCGGGTGCAGGCGGTTGTCCTTGAGGTACTGCCAAGCCTCCTCGATCAGCAGCACCTTGCGCCGGGCGCGGTTGGCGGGCTCAAGCAGGTAACGCGTGAGGTGGTGGATAAGGGCGGTGAAGACGCAGGCGAAGGTGTGCTCGTCGACCTGCTCGGCGAGCTGGCCGAGCTCGATGTCGGCGAGCTTGGCCCCGGCC
>JAYVMM010000506.1:0-1688 GCA_043758975.1 Planctomycetota bacterium
CATCGGATATGCTAGTCGCCTGAAGTCGGGCAATTGGCGACATGAAGACTTACACTTCATTTGTACTCAGCCTTGTCGGCTGCTCCTATCCCGGCGCACCGAAAATGACATTCTGTAATATCCAGAGCGTGGCCATCAAAACGCCAAGCATAGGATAATGCGCCATAAGCGATTTTAATTTCCGCTCTCGCTTCATTTTCAAGGTATTCTCCTTAAGTCCAGGTCCCTGTCGAGCGAGCGCTTCATCAAGGAATTCTACCGATCTGGACGTTTTCCATTACGCCGCAGGGCACAGATTGCAGACTAGGGCCGCTCGGCCACCACATCGGCCTCGCGCGAGCGCGCCAGCGCCAGGGTCTGCGGGTCGATCAGCCACAGCCGGGCGCCGTCGGCAGCGAGGTCGGCGCCGAGCAGACCACGCGGCAGCGCCGCGACCGGCAGATCCTGCTCGCCGAGGGCGGTGGCGGGCAGCGGCCAGCCGCGGTAGGTGGCGACCGCGAAGAGATCGCTGAGCAGGGCATCGGCCGCGGCGGCATCCTCGCCGGCGAGTTGCTCGAGCCCGGAGGCGAGCACCCGGCTGGCGAGGGTGTTCATGCGCCGGAGGTGGTTGATCATGCCGCGGTCGGCGAGGCCGGGCAGCTCGGCGCTGAGCTCGTCGAGGTAGCGCTCCAGGACGGGCGCGGCGGTGAGCGCGCTGACCAAGCCGGGCGGATCGATGCGGAAGCAGCTGCACAGCATGGCGGCTCCAGGCCTCAGGGCTGGGGCTGGGGCTGGGGCTGGGGCTGGAAGGGCTGCAGGAGCTCACGCAAGGCCGCCTGCCCGACGGCATTGAGGCTGCTGCCGAGCACGCCGGCGGCGACTTCCCAGTCGGCATCCTTGCCGAGGGCGGCGGTCTCCACCACCCGGCAGTGGTAGGTGCGGGCGATGTCGGCAATCTGGCTACGCAACGGCTGCACCACCGCCGCCTCCACCGCCGGCGCCACCGGCTCGACCAGCACCACGCGCAAGGCTCCGCGCGCCAGCAGGTCGGCGACCAGCCAGGCGAGGACCTGGCGGTACTCGCGCTGCTTCCAACCCGCCATGCGGTCGGCGCCGGAGAGCCGCACCAGCACCCCGGCGTCGCGCGGCTGCAGGAGCTGGCTGGCGCACAGCTGCGCGAGGAGCGCCGGCTCACCCCAGGCCACCTGCGGCTCGGACACCGTCACCGTGCAGGGCTGGGGCGGCGGGCGCTCGAGCAGCGTGAGCACCGCCCAGCGGCGGTCGGCCTGCGCTTCCAGCCGCGGCAGCGCCAGCACCGCGAGGTCGGCACCGCGGTGCAGCCGGCCCTGGGCGTCGAGGGTGAGCCCGGTGCCCTCGCCGGGGCGCACGCAGGCGATGGCGAGGCGGCGCTCGCCATTGGCGAGCACCACCCGCACCTCGCCCTTATCCAGAGGGGTGAACGCGACGGTGAGGGTCTGCTGGTCGCCGTGCAGACTGATGGCGGCGCCGGCGGCGTCGACCGCGCTCCAGCCGGCGGTGCCGCCGGCAGGGCGCAGCGCGAGGGAGAGCTCCTCCTGCACGTAGCCGACCAGGGGCAGGTAGTCCCAGCGCGTCTCACCGGCACCGACTGGCGGCAGGAGCGCCAGCGCGACGAAGCTCCAGCATGCCCGCGCCCGCGCCTGGCGCATGGCGAGGTACCTGCGCGCCAC
>JAYVMM010000507.1:0-6200 GCA_043758975.1 Planctomycetota bacterium
CTGGGGGTGAGATTCCCCCGGTCTACTCGACCCGGGGGTGAGATTCCCCCGGTCTACTCGACGGCCAGGGTTATGCCTGGTCCCTACTCTCTAAACCAATCACTACTTTTTACGTAATGATTGGCTCTTTAGTATTATCATATCTCATTTCATTGTTATTTTCCCTTTCTATGCGTCGCGCCTTTATAACAATTACCAATGGCCATCTCACCGGATTGAATTATTGGGGATGGAGAAAAACAATTCCGATTGCGAATATAGTGTCAATGTGGATGTTTCGTAACAATGGCACAAACGCCACGGTTGTGCACAGCAAAGAATATGGAAATATTTATACCTCCACCCACACGGAAAAACATGAGACGATCATTGCATATTTCAAGGAAATGACTGAAGCAAATAAAGCAAATAAAGCAAATAAAATGGCGAAGGTCTAACTACTACTGGAAATGATCCACCGCGGGGCCATGCAGGCCGACGACCACCTCGGCATCGGCGCCTTGGGGGTTTGGGTCGATGCCGTCAACCCTCATTGCACAGCGCCCGCCCGATCCCGGCAGATCGAGAGCATCTCCTCCGCTAGCCGCCGTCCTGCTGGTCGGTAGGTCAGGGCGTGGGGAAGCGCGATGCTGGACAGGGTCTTCGTCAGTCTGCTGACCATCTCGTCGATCATTGCATCCGCGCTTTTGGAATTCACGCCGGCTAAGTTCGCGAACGTCCGGAAGTCGGAGCGCCGGAGCCGGTCATCCTTGCCATTGATCTTCAGGGCCAAGCGATCGTTCCTCAGCCGCGGGAATACCCGCGTGGTCACGGCGTCATAGAGCGGCGCCAGCCGCACGCTCTGGAACCGTGAGGCTCCGGGCTCCGCGATCTTGAGCAGGGCCAGGTTCTTCAGGTGCATATCGCCGTCCGCGATCAGCCAGGCGAACAGCGCCCGCTTGCACAGGATCTGCATGTCCTCAGCGGGCGCCGTCGACAGGGGGCGGATGGCATGGGCGACCCGCTCCATCGTTCCCTGGTATTTGTCGCGGGGGGTCAGTCCGAGCACCGAGCAGATATCCTCGAGTGCGATCTGGCGCCGGTCGGATGGACCGGAGCGGATGTCGAATCGCTCGACCACCAGTGCCGGCGGCATCTCGTCCGGCATCGCCACCAGGGCGATGGAGGGGGCGGTGAAACCGACGGCGCGACCGAGCGTCATCCCCAGCCATTCGATCAGGGGAAGATCATCGTAACCGCCGGTCCCCGCCGGTTTGAGGATGTGGGTGAATGGTTTTCCGACGCTTGGCGACAGGGTGCCATCCGCGGCGAGGAACATCGGCGCCTTGATCTGCGCTCCTGATAGCCGGGGCGTATCCCCACGCTCGTAGATGCGCGCCAGATTGCGCTCGAATCCATCGGCGATGTCGCTGCGTCCGGGACCTGCGTACCGTCCGGTGAAGGCTCCGTCTGTGGTATAGGCATCGAGCCGGGTGAGCAGGAGATCGACCGGCATCGCGGCGAGGTCGTCGCTGCGTTCGACGATGGTGATATTCGACGTGTAGCGTTTCCCGGAACACAGCAGAGCCCGCTCGTCCTGATCCTTGAAGACCGCTTCAAGCCAGCCTTCAGGCAACAGCGACACGATGAATGACGGCAGCTGGCCGGGGATGGTCTGCCGGATCAGCGGGACCGCGCCGTCCTCCTGTGCCTCCCATCGCCATTCGAATCCGTCATGCCGCACATGGCCGATCACCCGGCCATGCCAGGCGACCAGGAAGTCGAGCGCCGCCTGGTTGCTGACCTGCACCGCGGCAGGCCGGTCGATCAGGTAACGTTCAGCGCACTCCCCCTCGTGATACCTGTGGTTGTCCCGGGCAAGCGCCCACACGGCATCGGCCGCAGCCTTCGCGTCGCCGTATTCCGCGACCAACCGCACGGCAAGCGCCGCGCGGGCGTCGGCATCGATCGAAGCCGCGTGCTCGCTCCGCACGCGGAACGCTTCCAGGAACCGTTGACGCATCGATGAGGCGTTGATGCGGAATTCGCCCATCCCGTCCTTGATGATGGCGCTGCCGGTCGACGGCTGCTTCGGCGCGAGGTTCTGGACGATCTCTAGCGACCGTATCCGCGTCCGCTGGTTCCGTTTGCCGCTCAGGTACAGCCGTCCATCACGGGTCGGCACCAGCTGCATGGCACTGGCCGCAGCGAGATAGGCCTGGGGATACAGATAGTGCGCGATGCGGACGGCATGCCTGAGGACCGTGGCGTCGATGTCGTCGCCGGCGTCGACGTAGATCCCGCGCATCAGCTGGACGAGGCGGCCCTTTTCCGCTTGGGAATGGCTGCGGGCCTTGTCGATGTTGTCACCGACGAGATGGAGGGGCATGCCTAACCTTCACGCATTACAAGTGCGTAAAGGTTATTGGTCGGTGGGGCGATGCAAGGCCAATTCAACCATCACGCATCTGATGTGCGCGATATCACCTTCCACCTCACCCGCTTCCGCGCGCCGGCGTCGGTGAAGGAATTGGGGCTGTATCTTATTATCCACAAAATCTTTACATCCAATCTCCGGTGCCCGCTGCTGGTTCCTGCCCTCAGGCGAATCGACGTGGCGCATCCATTGCAAGTCATTGCAGTCCATTGACTTGATGCATTTGGGCAGAACTCGGCACTTGGTGCCTGTCTACGTCCACGACCACGACCACGACCACGACCACGTCCACGTCCACGACCACGACCGTTCTGCTGCGCATGCAGCACAGCAGGTGACGTGCTCCGCTCTGCTCGCCGCGTCGGTCTACGGGGCACTCAAGGACCCGTCGTCACGGTGCCCTCGCGGCGAGGGGAGCGGTGCGATCGGCGTCCCGATCCTGCCAGCCGCCACCGAGCGCCTTGTAGAGCGCGATGAGGTCCGCTGATACGGCCCGCTCGCTCTGAACCAGCTGGTCTTGCGACTGGAGCAGCGAGCGCTCGGCGTCGAGCACGGTGAGCGCATCCTTCAGGCCGGTGGCGTAGAGCTGGTTGGCCAGTTCCAGGGAGGCCCGGCTGGAGGCAACGGCGTCGCGAAGCAAGCTCTGCCGGACCTGCTCCTTGGCGTAGGCCACCAGCGCATCGTCGACCTCGCCAAAGGCGGTCAGGATGGTCTGCTCATAGGCGGCCTGGGCCTGCTCGAGGCGCGCATCCTGGATCCGGATATTGGCGCGGACGCGTCCCATGTCGAAGATCCGCCAGGAGATTGAGGGGCCGATCGACCACAGGCTGCTGCTCTTCGTGAACCAATCCTCGGCGCTGATGCTCTCGAATCCGGCGCCCCCGGTGAGGAAGAAGCGCGGGAAGAGGTCCGCCCGCGCCATGCCGATGCGCGCCGTAGCAGCCGCCACCGTACGCTCGGCCCGCTGGACATCCGGACGCCGCCGCAGCAGCTCCGACGGCAACCCGATGGGCACCACCGGCAGCGCAACGGGAATGGGCGCCCGTACCGACAATTCGGCCAGCAGCGCCCCTGGCGGCTGCCCGATGAGGATGCCGAGGCGATGGATGGAGATATGCAGCGCGCTCTCGAGGGGTGGCACCCCCGCGCGCGTGGCCGCCAGGAGGGTTGCAGCCAGGTCAACGTCCACATCGCTGGCGAGGCCCTGGGCGACGCGATCGCGGCTGATGGCGAGGGACTTCTCCTGGGTGGTGATATTGCCCGCAACGATCTCGAGCCGGCGCTGGGAAGCGCGCACGTCGAGGTAATTGCGCGCCACCTCCCCCAGCAGGGTGACCAGCGTGGCGCGCCGCCCGGCGATGGCGGCCTCGACCTCGTCCACGGCTGCTTCACGCTCGCGGCGGGCGCCGCCGAACACATCGATCTCCCAGGAGGCATCGAAGCCGGCCTGGAAGACCGTATTGTCGAACGGGATGCCGGGGGGCAGCGGCAGGGACCCGAGCACCGGTTGGTGATGGCTCGCCTGCTGGCGGGCGACCGACCCGCCCGCATCGACGGTCGGCCCGCCATCCGCCTCGGCGGCACCGAAGCGCGCACGTTCCTCGCGCACGCGCGCCTGGGCGATGCGCAGGTCGTGGTTGGAGGCGATGGCGCGATCGATGAGCGCATCCAACTCCGGATCGTTGAAGGAATGCCACCAGGCGGCCAGGCTGACTGCTGCCACTGCCGGGCTGCCCGCCGCTGAGTTGCCCGCCACGGCCTCGCTCCAGTGGTCAGGCGCGGCGACGTCGGCGCGCTGATAGTCGGGGCCGACGGTCGCGCAGCCGGCCAGGAGGGCGAGGAGGGTGAGGAGGGCGAGGGGGGCAAGATGGACGAGAGGGACACGGCTGACGAGAGGGGCACGGTGGACGAGAGGGGCACCGTGGACGAGAGGGACGAGGCGGGTGGACCGAAGGGCGGGGTGACGGATGGCGGTCATGGCAGATTCCTTGATCAGTGGGCGGCGATGGCGCCGCGGGATGCCGACGTCCTGAGGCACAGGGCGGCGATCACGCACGCCAGGCACATCAGTGCGAAGAGCGCGAAGATGTCGATGTAGGAGAGCAGCGAGGCCTGGGTGAGGACGCCCTGGTAGAGGGTGCCCAGGGCGCGCTGGTGGGCGGCCACGGGATCGCCCTGGCTGGCGAAGGTTGTGGTCAGGGTGTGCACCGCCGCACGATAGCCGTCGTCATAGGGCGTGAGATGGGCGGTCAGCGTCCCCTGGTGGGCCTGGGCGCCGCGCTCGGCCAGGGTCGTCGCCAGGGCGATGCCGACGCTGCCCCCGACATTGCGCATCAGGTTGAAGATGCCGCTCGCGTTGCCGATCTGCTCCGGCTTGAACGAACCCATGGCGATGGTGCTCAGCGGCACGATCATGAAGCCCAGGGACATGCCGCTCAGCAGCAGCGGCCACAGCATGGTCCAGCCGCTGCTGTCCTGCGAGATCTGGGTCATGGCGACGGAGGAGACGCCGAAGAGCAGGAAGCCGATGGCCACCAGGTAGCGCCCGGGGACCACATTGACCAGCCGGCCCACCAACGGCATCGCGATCACCGATCCCACCCCGCGGGGGATCATCGCCAGCCCGCTTTGCAGCGCGGTATAGCCCATTAGCGACTGCATGAAGAGCGGGATGACCGCGGTCATGCTGTAGATGGAGAGCCCGGCGAAGAACATCAGGGCTGAGCCGAAGCTGAAATTGTAGGAGCGCACCACGCGCAGATCGACGAGCGGGCGGGCCGCCCTGATTTCGCGCCAGACGAAGGCGACCAGGCCGATGATGGCGAGCCCAGCCATGGGGATGATGAAGCGCGATTGGAACCAGTCGTCCTCCTGCCCCTTGTCGAGGAGGACCTCCTGGCAGCCGAGCCACAGCGACATGAAGGCGAGGCTGAGGACGTCCAGCCGCCCCGGGCGGGCATCGCGGATCCAGACCGGATCATGGATGTAGCGCTGGATCAGCGCCAGCGCCACGATCCCCACGGGCACCTTGATGAAGAAGATCCACGGCCAGCTGGAATGGTCGGTGATCCAGCCGCCGAGCACCGGTCCGATGACCGGGGCGAACACCACCCCCAGACCGTAGATGCCCATGGCCTTGCCATGCTGCGCCGTGGGGAAGCTCTCGAGCATGATCGAGAAGGCGATGGGCTGGAAGGCCCCACCGCCCGCGCCCTGGATCACCCGCATGACGATCAGCATGGGCAGGCTGGTGGCGAGGCCGCAGAGGAAGGAGGCGACGGTGAAGACCAGCACGCAGGCGAGCAGGAAGCGCTTGCGCCCGATGCGCTGGCCGATCCAGGCGGCGCAGGGGATGACGATGGCATTGGCGATCAGGTAGCTGGTCAGCACCCAGGTCGCCTGATGGATCGAGGCCGAGAGGCTGCCGGCGATGTTCTTCAGCGCCACGTTGGCGATGGTGGTATCGAGCACCTCCATGAAGGTGGGGATCATCACCGTCAGGGCGATCATCCAGGGATTGGCGCTCGGGGCTGGCGTGGCGGTGGTGAGGGTGGCGTTCATGGCGGGCTCAAGCAGGAGGTGCGGGTGGTCGGCTGAGTGGCGGTGCGTGGGAGGCGGTGCATGGTCCTGGCGGGAGCAGTGAGCCGGGGGCGGGGAGTTGGGGGCAGGAAGGCAGGAAGGCAGGAAGGCAGGGAGGCCGGGAGGCAGGAAGGCAGGGAGGCAGGAAGGCAGGGAGGCAGGGAGGCAGGGAGGCAGGGAGGCAGGGAGGCAGGGAGGCAGGGAG
>JAYVMM010000508.1:0-2556 GCA_043758975.1 Planctomycetota bacterium
GCCGCACCGCGCGCGCGAGCGCCTCCGGGCCGCGCGCGGGGATGAAATGAGCGAGGTTGCGGCGCACCACCTTGCGTCCGCCGGCGTCGATGCTCCACAGCATAAGCCCGACGCCGTAGGCGAGGGTGCGCCCGAGCCACAGCGGGCAGGCGTTGGCGATCGCCGATTTCAGGCGGTAGACCAGCAGGCGCAGCCGGGGCAGTCCGGCGAGCACGTCTCTGCTCATGCCGAGGTCCGCTCGGCCACGCTCAGACCGCCTTGCCGTCGACGAAGACCAGGCGCTGCTGCATCTCTCCGCGCCAGCGGCTGGCCTGCGGGCGCACCAGGAGGTCGAAACGCGAGGCGCCGGCGCTGAAGTCGGTGAGGCGCTCCTTGGCGCGCCAAGCGAACATCTCGCGCATGCCGCCGCCGGCGTCGGAGATCGCGGCGCGCACATGGTCGCCGTCCTTGCCGAACAGTCGTGGGCGAGAAACCAAAAGCGCGCTGCGCAGCTGCAGCACCGGCTCGGGATTGGCGACCCCGAACGGCGCCAGCGCCTCGAGCTGCTGGAAGAAGGCGGCGTCGAGCGCGGCCACCGCCGCCTCGCCGTCGTATTCGGTGCGCGGCACGAGATGGCTCGCCGGCACCCGACCGGCGACATGGCGCTCGAAGGCCGCGCTGAAATCGGCGATGCGGGCCTGCTCGAGCGATAGTCCGGCAGCCATGGCATGGCCGCCGCCCTTGAGCAGGAAGGGACGGCAGGCCTCGATCGCCTCGCCGAGGTGGACGAGCGGCACGCTGCGCAGGCTGCCCTTGCCGACCCCGTCGGCGATGGCGATCACCACGCTCGGCTTGCCGAAGGCCTCGACCAGGCGGCTGGCGACGATGCCGACCACCCCGGCGTGCCAACCCTCGCCGGCAAACACCAGACTGGCGCGCTCCTGCAGGCGCGGATCCTGCGCCGCCTCAGCCATCAGGTCGGCGGTGAGGACCTGGGTCAGGCGCTTGCGCTCCTCGTTCTCGGCGACGATCAGCGTGAGGGTGGCACGGGCCTCGCCATCGTCGTCGGCGGTGAGCAGGCGGATGTTCGCCATCGCGCTGCCCACCCGCCCCGAGGCATTGAGCAGCGGGCCCATCTTCCAGCCGATGTCGGTGGCGGAGATGCCGCTTTCGAGGCGGGTCTGCTCGCGCAGCGCGCGCAATCCGGGGTTGGCGCTGCGCTCCAGCGCGGCGAGGCCGTGATGGACGAGGATGCGGTTCTCGCCGGTGAGTGCGGCGCAGTCGGCGACCGTGCCGATGGCCACCAGGCTCAGGCTGTCGAGCAGGAAGGTGCGCAGGCGCTCGGTGACCTTGTCGCCCCCGCTGAGCACCTTGGCGGTAGCCCAGGCCAGCTTCCACGCCACCCCCACCCCGGCGAGGTGCTTGTCCGGGTAGGGGCATTCAGGGTGGTTGGGGTTGCACACCGCGGTGCATTGCGGCAGCGCGCCCTGGGGGAGGTGGTGGTCGGTGATCACCACCGCGCAGCCGGTCTCGCGCTCGATACGCGCGGCGAAGCCGTGGTCGGCGATGCCGCAGTCGACGGTGATCATCAGCTGAGCGCGGTGCTCCTGCACCGCCAACAGGCTGGCCTCGCTCAGCCCGTAGCCGTCGATGCGGCGGTGCGGGATCCAGGCGGTGGCCTGGTGGCTGCAGGCGCGCACGAACTGGCACAGCAGCGCCACACTGGTCGAGCCGTCGACGTCGTAGTCGCCATGGATGAGGATGCGTTCGCGTTGGTCGATGGCCCGGGCCAGGCGCGCGGCCGCGCACGCCATGTCGCGCATCAGCTCCGGCTTGTGCAGGTCCTGCATGCGCTTGGCGAGGAAGGCCTGGGCCTGGGTCGCGCCCTGCACGCCGCGCAGGGCGAGCAGGCGGGCGGTGAGCGGTGCCAGGCGCAGTTCGTGCTCGAGCTCGGCGATGATGTCGGCTGGCGCCGGGCGGCACTGCCACGGGCGCGCCGCCGTCAACATGGGCGAGCCATCCGCTGTCCCGGCAGGGGGCGGGCGGACGGGTATCGCTTCTGGACAATGTGGCGGGGGTGCATGTGCTGGCTTTCTAGCCGGGTCCGCAGCCCAGTCCAACCCTCGCTTCCGGTACCAACGTAAGGCCAGGAGGCGACCGGCGTCGGCTATCGCCCGAGGAGCCCGCATCATGCCGCATCGCGCCCTGCACCGTTCACTGCTGCTTGCCGCGGCGCTTGCCGGTCTGGCGCTGGCGGCGCCCCACCTGCTCGCCAAGGATGCGACAGAAGGCGCCTTCCCTCAGAGCCACAGCGACCTCGCCCCCGACCCGCGCGCGAGCTGGGGCAAGCTGGACAACGGCCTGCGCTACTGCCTGCTACCCAACAACCAGCCGCAGGACAAGGTTTCGCTGCGCCTGTACGTCGGCAGCGGCAGCCTGCTCGAGCGCGAGGAGCAGCGCGGGCTGGCGCACTTCCTCGAGCACATGGCCTTCAACGGCACCACCCACTACCCGCCGGGCAAGCTGGTGTCGGTGCTGCAGGGCCTCGGCCTGGCCTTCGGCGCCGACACCAACGCC
>JAYVMM010000509.1:0-3714 GCA_043758975.1 Planctomycetota bacterium
GTGCTCGACCGCAATGCGCGCCTCGATGCGCAGCGGCGCCTGGTCGTCGCCGTCGATGCCGAGCGCGCGGGTGAGGTGGCAGAAGCGCGTGGTCTCGCAGGTCAGCTGCAGGCTGCCCTTGGCGAACACCGCAGTGCCCTTGGAGGCCGGCGACTTCTCGAGCTCCCAGCCGGCGGGCAGCGCCGGTCCATCGCTCCCCGCCGGCCAGGCGAGGTCGGTGGTGGCGGCAGCGGCAGTGGCGGCAGTGGCGGCACCAGCAGAGCACACCGCGAACATGAGCGCGGCGAGCAGGCGCGCGAGGTGCCGATGGAGGCCGCAGGATGAGGGTGCGCCAGCCACGCGGTCAGCCCCCCGGAGCCACGCCGCGCACCAGGCACGGCCACATGACATCCGCCGCCCCGGCCAGCGCGCTGCCGGGTCCGAAGTCGACCACCAGCTGCAGCAGCTTGGCGCCCGACAGCGGCACCACCATCAGCTGCGCGGGCGCACCGGCGCGCGCGGCGACGTTGAAGGCGACCTTGCCGTCGACGAAGACCTGGACCGCGGCGCTGCCCAGCCCACCGGCATCGTCCTCGATGCCGACCTCGCCGACCAGGGCGCTCATGCTGCCGTCGAGCTGGTAGCTCAGCTCAGTGCGCGCCTGGCAGCCCAGCCCGCGCTCGGCGCGCAGCCCGGCGACGGTGAGGAAGCCGCCATGCAGGTTGCGGTCGTCAACCACCGCGAAGGCCTCGTCGAACTGGCCGATCAATTTGACCGCCTGCGCCTTGACCGTGCTGAGCGGGGTGAGTGTCCCGCCTTCGCTCCACAGGCTGCTGAGCAGGCCTGCCGGCACGCGCTGGCTGCCGCCCCAGGCGGTCTCAAGCACCAGGGTCTGCTCATCGAGCGACTGCACGCGCCCGCTCAGGCGCTCCCCGGTGACCAGGCGGAGGTGCTGGACGGCGCCCGCGGGCTTGGCGTCCTTGGGCTCCTTGCTGTCCTTGCTGTCCTTGCTGTCCTTGCCCCCGTCCTTGGCCGGCGCCGCCGCCGCCAGGCACACCTGGGCGACGCGCGCGCGCGCCACCTCGACAATGCGCCGCCCGTTGTTGATGCCCACCACCGCATCGTTGACGAAGGACACCGCGCCGGCGAGCTGGTCGCCGTTGTTGAGGATGGCACCGCTCGCCGCGCCGAGAGCGCGCGCACCGCCACCACTGCTGCCGCCAAAGCCGCTGAGCGGGCACGGCGTCAGCACCAGCTGCTGGACCTTGGCGAGCGGCAGCACCAGGGTGCCGAAGTGGTCGCTCGCCAGGGTCAGCTTGTCGGCCTGCAGGCTGACCACCACCCCGGCCAGGACCTCGCCGGAGCAAAGCACCACGCCCTGGTCGAGGTGGCTGTTCTGCTGCCCGGGAAAGCTCAACGCCACCAGCTGCTCGAGCGGCACGTTCACGCTGCCCAGGGTGAGCTGGCCCTGGGCGATGCGCGGCGACCCGCGCAAGCGCGCGCCGGCGGCGGTGATCAGCTCGGCGAGGGCAGCTGCCGGCGGGGTGGCTGCCGGGGCGCTCTCGGCGGCGGCGGCGGAGGTGGCAGCGAGAGCGAGAGCGGCGAGCAGCGCCAGACTCCCGGCCCGGCGCATGCCCGCGGCGCGCTTCGTGAGGGCCCGTCCGCGGCACGGCGGTGGTGGGTGCAGGCAGTGGCGCACGGAATCAGCGCTGGTAGATGGGCAGGTAGCGGAAGGGGATGTCGAGCACCAGGATCGCCATCGCGGTGGCGTACTGCTCGAAGCTGCCGTTCCAGCGCCCGTCGGGCTGCTGCTCGGCGATCAGCGACTTGGTGATCGCCGGATAGAAGGCGTTCCATGCGCGCCGGCCCCATTCGCCAGCGCTCTGCGACTGGTAGATGCCCATCGAGGCGTAGTAGAGGCCGTAGAAGTAGTGCTCCTTGCTCTGGTCCTTGGTCCCCATCGGCTTGAAGGTCATGAGGTACTCGACGCCTTCGCTGACCTCCTTGGCGCGGTAGTTGCCGGCGACCTGCAGCGAGAGCACGCCGGCGCCGGTGCGCGCGAAGCCGGATTCGCCGCCGGGCTGGTAGGCGAAGCCGCCGTCCTTGCCGGCGTCCTTGGCGTTGTGGCAGCGCTTGACGTATTCGATGCCGGAATCGATGACGTCCTTGGGCACGTAGATGCCGGCGTCCTTGGCCGCGCGCAGCGCCATCAGCTGCATCACCGTCACCGAGAGATCGTCATCGGATACCCGCGGCTGGTAGCGCCAGCCGCCCTTCTCGTTCTGGGTCGAGACGATGAGCTCGACCGCGCGTTTGACGGTGTCGCGGATGGCCTTGTCCTGGGTCATGCCCCAGGCCTCGGCCAGGCACAGGGTGGCGAGGCCGTGGTGGTACATCGGGAAGCCAGGCATGCCCTGGCGGTAGAGCAGGCCGTTGGGCTGCGAGGTCTTGATCAGGAACTCGAGAGCGCGCGCGACATTGGTGCCGAACTCGCCCCGCCCCGGTACCTGGCCGGCGCTGAGGAAGGCCAGGCAGCAGGAGGCGACGATGCCATCGGTGCCGCCCTGGTCGCCCGGCCAGGCGCCGTCCTCGCGCTGGGTCGCGGCAAGGTAGGCCTGGGCGCGCTTGCTCGCCTGGTAGGCGGCCGGCGACATCTCCACCGCGTCAGCGATCTCAAGCGCGTGCAGGGCGGGCGCCGTGATGGCGAGCGCGCACACCGCGAGCATGGCGGACATGGCGGACAAGGCGGACATGGCGGACATGTTGGGAGCAGCGAGGCGCCCGCGGCGCTTCGCTCGAGGACGGTCGAACCGGCGCTTCACTTGCCAGAGCCGCCGTTGGCGAGGTTCTGGTAGTAGAGCGCGAGCTGCTGCTCGTAGCGCGCGGGGAACTTGTCCTTGCCCGCGCCGGTGAGCGCTTCGCGCTCCTGCGGCTGCAGGCCGACCTGCCAGCTGGCGCCCTCGCCGGCGGTCTTGGTCTGGCCGTACTTGAGGCTGGCGGTGAGGGTCTTCATCTCCTTGGGATCCTTGACCTTGGAGTGCGGATCCTTCTCCGGCTGGTGCGGCGGCTCCTTGCCCTGGCCGGTCTTGGCCGCGAGCTGGCCCTGCATCGCCGCCTGCATCGCCTGCATGGCGGCGAGCGCCTTGCCCTCGTCGCCGGCGGCGTCCTTCTTGTCTTCCTGGCCGAGCGCCTGCTCAGCCTGCGCCATCTCCTGCCCAGCCTCCTGCTGGCCGGCCTCGAGCTGGCCAAGCGCCTTCTCCATGGCGGCGATGGCGGCGTCCTGCGCCTTCTCAGCCTTCTCGCCCTGGTTCGCCGCCTGGGCCTGGTCGGCTTGCTGCTGATCCTTGGCCGCTTCGGCCTGCGCTGCCTGCGCCTCGGGGGTGGCGCCGGCGTCCTGCGCGGCCTGCTGTGCCTGCTGCTCGGCCTGGTCGGCGGCCTGCTGCGCCTGCTGCGCCTGCTGCTCTGCCGCCGCCGCATCGGGGGATTTCTGCGCCTCCAGCTGGTCGGCCTTCTGCTGATCGGCCTTGGCCTCCTTCTGCTTCTCGATGGCGTTCTGCTGCGCCTGCACCGCCTGCTGCTGCGCGCTGTCCTGCTGCAGCTGGGCGAGTTCGCCCTGGACCTCGGCCTGGTCCTTCTGCAGCTGATTGAAGTCCTCCTGCTTGCTGTTCTGGTCGAGCGCGTTGGTCTTGTCGAGCAGGTCCTGCTCCTTCTGCACCAGGTTGTCGAGCTTGGCCA
>JAYVMM010000510.1:0-8530 GCA_043758975.1 Planctomycetota bacterium
CTCTACTTCACGCGCGAGCTGGGGGTCGAGTTCAAGGCCCTGCGCCAGGAGCTCGCGCGCGACCCCGGGGTGACCTTCACCGCCCTCTTCCGCACCCTCGCCACCGCCGCCGGCGACCGCTACACCCTGCAGGGCGACCGCCTGGAGGGCGACAGCGGCCTGGAGAAGGGCTTCCCCACCAGCGCCCCGGCGCTGACGCGCTACGGCTGCGTGGTGCTGGGCTCCTTCCCGGCCTCGAGCTGGAAGGCCGAGGAGCTGGCGGCACTGGTTGACTATGTCGAGCGCGGCGGCGCGCTGGTGGTGCTCGGCGGCGAGCAGAGCTTCGCCGGCGGTGGCTATGCTCGCTCGCCGCTCGCCGGGCTGCTGCCGTGGACGCTGCCGGCGGCGGACGCCGCCACCGCCTTCCGCCGCGGGGTCTTCGCGGTGACGGTGCCGGTGGCGGCGCTCGGTCATCCGGCGATGAGCGGCATCCAGCCGCTGCTCGCCGCCGGGCCGTCCGCTCCGGCGGCGGCGGTCGACAGCGTCAACGTGGTGGGCGCGCTGCGCCCGGGCGCGACCGCCCTGCTCGAGACTGTGGTCGATGGGAGAGCGCAGGCGCTGGCGGCGATCCAGGCCTATGGCAAGGGCAAGGTGGCGGCGATCGCGACCAACACCCTCTGGCGCCTGGCGCGCGCCGGCACTGAGGGCAACAGCGCCTACGGGCGGTTGTGGCGCCAGCTGGTGCGCCACGCCGCCGACGCCGGCGACCAGAGCCATCTCCTGCGCGTGCAGTGGGACAAGGAGCATTACCGTCCGGGCGAGGAGGCGCTCGCCACCATCACCATCTTGAGCGTAAGCGGCGCGCCTGGGCGCCTGGCAGCGACCCTGGCAAGCGGAGGTTCTCCGGAGCGCGCGCTGGCGGTGGAGGCGCTGCCCGGCCCGAGCGGCAGCGCGCGCTGCCGCCTGCGCTTCCCTACCCGCGGCGATTACCGCTTCCGCCTGGTCATGCACCAGGACGAGCGGGTCGCCGACACCTACGAGAAGCTGCTCGCGGTAGCGCCGCGCCTGGGCGAGGGTAACCGCCTGCGCGTCGACGATGCCATGCTGCGCGCGGCCGCTGAGGGCATCGGCGCCACCTATGCTCCCGAGCACGAGGCCGAAAAGGTGCTGGGCCGGCTTGCCGGCGCGCTCTCCGGCAAGCCGACGGTGAGCCAGGCCTCGCTGGTCGACGGCAACCCCTGGTACCTGGCGGCGGTGCTGGCGCTGCTGGTCACGGAATGGGTCCTGCGCCGGCGGAGGCACCTGCTATGAACACCGTCCGCTGCACCGCCCGCGCGCCTGCCCTGCCCGTGATCCTGCCCGTGATCCTGCCCGTGATCCTGCTCGCGGTGCTGGCGGCGCCGGCGGCGCCCGCCGCCGAACCGCGTCCGGGCGAGGTCCAGCTCTCGGACGGCACCGCCTGGAGCGGTACCATCGCGCTCATTCCCGGCGGCGCGCTCCTGCTGCACGATGGCACCAACGTCAAGACCATCGACCTCGCGCGGGTGCGCTCGCTGCGCCTGCATGCCGCCAAGGAGCACCTCGAGCGCAACTTCAGCATGCCCGAGGCGGGCAAGGCGGTGCGGGTTGAGACCGGCGAGCCCTATCCGGTGCGCGAGCTCGCAGCCGCGATCGAGCTGATCGATGGCAGCTCGATCAACGGCCACCTCGGCACCACCGCGCTGACCATCGATGTCGCCGCCGCCGGGGCGGCGCCCGATGATCCCCCGGAGCGCCACAAGGTCATCCTCCCGGCCAAGCTCCAGGGCAAGCCGGGCGAGGGCTTCAACGTCCTGGTCTATCCCGCCCTGGTGCGCTTCAGCGATCAACCGGAGGGGGCGGCGGCGGCGGCGACCAGGCTGCAGCTCGTCGGCTTCGACGCCGACGAGCTCGCGGTGCTCACCCGCGACGGCCTCGCCGCGCTCAGTGCACCGCGTAGCGCTCCCGGCGCCTTCACCATCGAGCCGGCCTTCGGCGCCGGCATGTTCCTCGCCTTACGCAGCGGCGGCGCCATCCGCGTCGGCTGGCCGGCGGGCGGCGACCCCGCCCTGCTCGCGCGCCTGGCGCAGGCGCTCACCGACGCCAGCGACTTCTTCGATGCCCGCACCCTGCTCGGGGCGTGGCAGCCGGCGGGCGGCAGCGACGCCTACACGGTGGTGCGCCTGGAGCGCCGCGGGGCGGTGGTCGACAGTCCGGAGAAGCCCTGGGGGGTGGAGATCTGGCGCTGGCACCTCGAGGACGGCGGCGCGCGGGTGATGCTCGCCGGGCGCGGCAAGCTGTTCCGCGGCATGGCCAAGGACGCGCGCGCCCTGCCGCAGGTGACGCTCAGCACTTCCCTGTGGAATCCCCCGGAGAAGGGCGGAGTGTTGCAGGTGGCGGAGGGCTTGCGGTGAGGCCCGCGGTGGGCCGGCGCGGGCGGTTTTCCGGCAGCTGCCGGCGCGTTCGCGCGTATCATCTCGCTCAGTCAGGCCCCGGGAGCGGCGCATGAGCACCACCATCCGGCCGCAGCTCGAACGCATCGCGCGGCGCGTGCGCGCCGCGCGCGCCGCCATCGGGCTCGGCCAGTGGCTGGGGCCGGCGGTCGGCGCCCTGCTTGCCGCCTGCCTGGCTGACAACCTGCTGCACCTGCCCGCGGGCGTGCGCCTGGCGTTGTGGCCGGCCCTGCTCGCCTTCGCGGTGCACGGCTGCATCGTCCGCCTCTGCCGCCCACTCGCGCGCCTGACCCCGGAGCGCACCGCGATCCTGATCGAGGAGGTCGGCGGGGTCGCCGACAACCGCGTGATCAACGCCTGCCAGTTCGAGCGCCTGGCCGGCGCCGGCGCGCTCGGCGAAGGCGAGCTGGGGTTCGCCCGCCGCACCCTGCTCTCAGGCTTCGCCCAGCTCGAGGCGACGCCCTATGCCGAACTGCTGCGCCTGCGCCAGCTCGCCGCCTGGCTGGCGCTCCTGCTGCTGGCCGGCCTGAGCATCACCTGCTACGTCCGCCTGCTCCCCGACCATGCCGGCAACGCCCTGCTGCGCCTGGCGCTGCCGCTCGCCGACGTGCCGCCGCTGGGCACCGTGCGCCTCACCGTCACCCCCGCGCGCGACCTGTCGCTGTTCGACGGCGAGAGCCTGGTGGTGCACGTGCTCGCCACCCCGGTCGACAGCGGGCGCGGCCCGCTGGGCGAAGCGCCGGTCCTCGTGCGCGCCGCCGGGCTGGGTGGCATGGCGGAATCGCTCACCGCCGGCGAGCAGGTCGCGCTCACGCCCGCGGGCGAGGACGGTAGCCATTTCACCGCCACCCTGGCCAACCTGCACCAGGCGCTGACCTTCCGCGTCGCCTGCGGTGGCAGCTGGTCGCGCGCGGTGGGGGTGCGGGTGATGCCGCTTCCGGCACTGCGCGCGTCGCGCTTCGTGGTCGACGGCCCGGCCTATACCGGGGTTGCGGGCCAGCCCCGCCCGGGGCCGCCGGCCGGGCTGACGGTGATGCCCGGCGCGCGCGTCAGCCTCGAGGTCACCGTCGACCAGGCGCTGCCGGCGCTGGCCTGGCGCATCGGCGGGCAGGAGCTAACGCTGCGCGCGCAGGGCCTCGACGGCACGAGCTGGCGCGGCGCCGCCAGTGTGAGCGCCGCCGGCGCCTACGCCCTGGTCATCCCGGCAGGCGGCGGGCAGCCCGAGCGCATCATCAGCCAGGGCACCGTCCAGCTCGACAGCGACCACCCGCCGCAGGTCGAGCTCCTCGCCGGTGACCGCAACCGCTTCGTCAATCCCGGCGAAAAGATCGCCCTCGAGGTGGTGGCGAGCGACGACATCGGCCTCGCCGCGGTCGAGCTGAGCGCGCGCGAGGCGATCGACCAGGCGAGCGGTGCCGGCTGGCAGCTCAAGCACTGGAGCTACCTCGGGCCGCCCGGCAACCCCGGCCCGGTGCATGAGCGGCTGACCTTGGAGATCGATGCCCAGCGCTTCCAGCCCGGCAAATCCTACCTGATCGAGGCGAGCGCGCGCGACTATGCGCCGCCCTCCGGCCAGCTGTCGCGCTCGCAGCCGGTGGTGCTGCGCGTGCGCACCCTCAGTGACCTCAGCCTGGCCGCCGGCGACCCCCTGGGCGCGGCCTTCAACCTGCTCAAGGAGGCGATCGCCGCCGAGCAGCGCGCGCGCGCGGTGACCGGCAACGTCACCGTCAACCTCGAGGACATCCGCCGCCACCGCGCGCTTGATCGCCAGGGCAAGGCGATCGCCGACGGCCAGGAGGCCGCGCATGTGGCCGGGCTGCGCGCGCTCGAGGCCTTCGTCACCGCCAAGGACGACACCAGCGTGGTGGTGCTGCGACCGCTGGTCGAGCTCGCCATGGTCGATGTGCGGCTGGAGGCCGGCCGGCTGACCCTCGACAACAACCTGGGCGACCAGCTCGCGCACGTCGCCGCGCGCCAGGACGACATCATCCAGCGCCTGGTCGCGCTCCTCGGCGCCATCGCCGAGCGCGCACGCGAGCATGCCGCGGCCAAGCCCGCGGGGGCGAAGACCGCCGCGCTCGAGGGCGCGCGTGAGAAGCTGCACGAGAGCGCGCAGGAGCTCAAGGAGGATCTCGACCGCTTCATCAAGGACGAGAACCGCATCCTCGAGCGCTCCAAGAGCCTCGCCGATCACGGCCCTGCCGACCTCACCAGCAATGAAGACACGATCGTCGGCGAGCTCGCGCGCGAGGAGGCGGCGTGGGCGAAGTTCCTCGAGGAGAAGCTCACCGACTTCAGCAAGCTGCCCGGCCAGGACTTCGCCGATGGCCGCCAGGCGCAGGAATTCAACGCGGTGTGGCAGGACATCAAGGCCGCGGCCAAGGCGCTTGGCGACAAGAACGTCGAGATGGCGGTGCCCGGCGAGCAGGGCGGGCTCGAACTGGCGCAGAAGATCGAGAATAACCTCGAACGCTGGATGGCCGAGAGCGCGGACAACACCAAGTGGGCGATGGAGGAGCCCAAGGCGCCCGCCGACGTGCCGCTCGCCGAGCTGCCCAAGGAGCTCGAGGACATCGTTGGCGAACTCATCGATCAGGAGAAGGACATGACCCCGGATGTCCAGGACGTCTCCTCGTCGTGGATGGACTCCGCCGACAAGGGCGCCGGCTGGGGCGCCGGCGACGGGCCGATTTCCAACATGAGCGCCAAGGGCATCACCGGCAATGCGCTGCCCAACAGCAACGAGGTCGCCGGGCGCTCGGGCGAGGGCCGCAATGGGCGCTCCAACGGGCAAATGGTCGAGGACACCGCCAAGGGCAAGGGCGGCCAGGAGACCCCGACCCGGCTGTCGCCCTCGCCCTTCGAGCAGGGCACGGTCAAGGACGAGGACAAGAAGGGCAACGGCGGCGCCACCGGCGGCGGCAAGACCGCCGGCTTCGCCTCCGAGGGCCTGCGCGGCCCCACCCCGCCGCCGCAGCTGCAGCAGGCGATGGCGCGTCTGGCCGGCAAGCAGGCGCAGCTGCGCCAGCAGGCCGGCGACCTCGCGCTCAAGCTGCGCGCCCAGCACCTGCCCACCGGCGATCTCGAGAACGCGGTCCAGGCCATGCAGGCAGTCGAGGACGCCGCCAAGAACTGGAAGGGTGGCCAGATCAAGGCGCGCTACAGCCAGGCGCTCGACGCCCTCGGCGAGGCCAAGGACGCGGTGAGCGGCGAGTCGCGCCTGCAGCGCGAGCGCTCCAAGCTGCCCGAACGCATCCGCCAGCAGGCCATGGCCGGCAGCGGCGACAGCGTGCCGCCGGGCTACGAGGACATGGTCGGGCGCTACTTCCAGGCCCTCGCCGGGGCGAGCGTGGAAGCGCCGAAATGAGGGTTGGGGCGCTGCTCGCGCTCGCACTGGTGCTGGCGCTGGCATGGGCTCCGGTAGCGGGCGGCGCGCCGGGCGGCGAGGCGGCGCCGGCGGTGGTCGGCCCCAATCTGGTGCTCAACGGCGATTTCGAGCAGGCCGATCCCGCCGATCCCGCCCGTCCGCTGGGCTGGGACCGCCCTGACGGCCTGGGCGTGGGGTGGAAAGCCGCGCCGGCAGGCGCCGATGGCCGCGGCCGCGGCAGGGCGATCGCGATGGACACCGCGGTGTCCGAGAAGCACATGATGGAGCACTGGGCCGAGGTCGGCATCACCGACTGGAACATCCCCAAGGCGGGCAACGATCCGGTGGCTGGGACCTACGGCCTGTCGCTCTATTCCAAGGCCTTCCCCATCGAAGCCGGCAAGGCCTACCGCATGAGCGTCTCCTTCCACGGCGCCGGGGCCAAGATGTGGGTGCGCGGCTATGGCGAGCTCACCCACGGCGACGTCACCGAGACGCGCCGGCTCTACGAGGCGGTGAGCGAGCTGACCGCCAACGGCGAGGGCTGGACCGTCACCACGTACGATTTCAATCCGACCAAGCACACGCCCAAGGTCACCGCCATGAAGGTCATGCTCTTCGCCTATTGGCCGCCGGGAGTGAAGTGGTTCGACGAGGTCAAGGTCCAGGCGCTGGCCTTCGACCCCGGGGCGGGCACCGGCAAGTAGGGCGCGGGCAGGTAGGGCAGAGGCACGTCGGGCGTGGGGATGGCCTGGCGGCGCAGGCGTGCTGGGTGCGGTTGCGCATGGCTGGCCGGACTATCCATAGTAGCGATGCGGGCAGCGCCTATAATCCACGGTGGCTCTCGTAGCAGGCCCGGCGCCGGCACGGCGGACGGGCGGTTGGGCGGCGGGGGCGGGAGGTGGCCGATGTCGCACTGGACTGACCGCATCTTCAAGGACTACAAGAGCGACGCCAAACCGCAGCCGTTGAACCAGGCGTCGGAGGGGGGCAGGCGCGACTTCGAGATCGCAGCGTTGATCGCCGAGCTCGCCCATCCCGAGGCGCGCATGCGCAAGCGCGCGGCGCGCGCCATCGGCCTGCTCGGCGACCGCGGCGGCATCGCGGCGCTGATCACCGCGCTGTCCGATGGCGATGAGCAGGTGCGCCAAACCGCCAGCGCGGCGCTCACGTCCTTTACCCTCGATGCCAGCGAGCAGGAGGCGGTGCGGCGGGCGCAGTCCCCTAGCTGACCGTGGACGATCTCCGGTGACCCGTGTTGGCAGTGCCTATTTCGGCAGCAGGGTGTCGGTCGCCCGGCGCGCCACCGCGTTGTGCTGGGCAGCACCGGCGTAGAGGTCGGGATCGGCCTTGATGCGCTTGGCGTTGTCGGCGCAGGAGACCCCGATCACCACCGTGAACTGCGGCGAGACCACGGTGACATCGACCACTACCGGCGGGATGGTTGGGTCGACCGGCAGGCCGTCGACGGGGTCGCGGGTATTGACCGACTTGGGCAGGTCGCTGCCAGCTACCCCCGGGGTGCCCGGGGCGCCGCGCGCCGACGTGGCAGCGGGCTTGCCCGCCGGGGCGCCGGCGCTGGCCGTGGGGGCGGCGCTTGAGGAGTTCGGGGCGGCGGCATCCGGGCGGGCCTGGCCGCAGGCGGCCATGGCCAAGCTGATGGCGGCGGCAGCACAGAGTAGGGTCAGGCGCATCGCGGGCTCCTCGGCAGGCGCGATCATGGACGCAGGGGTGGCGGTGAAACCACCGCCCGCATCCATGCCCGCCCGGTGTGCCATGCGCCGCCTGGCGCGCTAGGGCGAGGTGCTGCCGGGATGGCGGGTGCCGCCGCCGCCGCCGCCCGCTGCCTGGCCGCCGGCGGGCGCGGACGGCGTGGAAGCGGGTGCCGGTGCTTGCAGCTCGCTACGCCCATGCGCAGGCGCGACGGCTGCCGGCGCGGCTTCATGGGCGGGTGCCGCCGGCTGCTCGGTCGGCGCTTCGACGACCCGGCGCTCGGGCGGCGGTGCGGTGGGGCGGGCGCCGACCTGGCCGCCCTCGGCGTGCGCCGTCGGCAGGCGTTCGCTGGTGTCGGTGCGCGTGGGCGGGCCGGCATGCAGGCCTGGTGCCGGCTGCTCGGTGTGCGTGCCCGTTGCCGGCTGACCGGCGTGCACGGTGGCGGCGGGCAGTTCAGCATGGGCAGCGTTGGCGGGCGGCTCGGCGGCATGGGTCGTGGCGGTCGGCGCACGCTCGGTATTCTCAAGGTGGGCGGGCGGGAGGGCATGCGCGCCTGCGCTGGGCTGGTCGGTGCGGGCGGCGACGCCGGTGCCGACAGGCCGGCGCTCGCCAGCGGCAGCGTGCGACCCTGGCGCCGCGGTCAACGCGGGCGACGGCTGGGCGGCGGCGCCGCTCCACACCTGCCGCCCGGCCACCGGCGGGGTGGTGGGGGTGCGGTAGACGGTCTGGAGCGGGGCGTCGCCCTGGCGCACCGCAGCGAAGAACTCATCCGCCTGCCGGCCCTGGAAGTCGCACGCGACCTTGAGCGCGATCAAAGCGCGGAACTCGTCATTGCTGAAGGTAGAGTCGTTCGCGCGCAGGTCGCGCCACAGGTGGTAGGGACGCTGATAGATTCCCGGGCAGTCCTGTTCGGGCTGCAGATTGGCGAAGAAGATCGCGGCATCCACGTGGTAGCTCGCAAGCAGCGCCTGGATGCTGCCGTGGTCATCGTCATAGAAGG
>JAYVMM010000511.1:0-5176 GCA_043758975.1 Planctomycetota bacterium
CGCCCGCCCGCCCGCCCGCCCGCCCGCCCGCCGCCGCGCGCCGCCGGCTCCAGTTCCGGCGCGTTGAGCGCTCCCGGCGGTGCACACGGTTGGCAGCGGCGTCCCACCCCGCTAGGCTGCCGCGCCCCCCGCAGGAGTCCGACCATGGCCGCCACCGCCTCTGCCACCGCGAAACCCTCACCCGCCCGCAGTGCCAAGGCCAAGGCCAAGGAGAAGGTGGTGCTCGCCTATTCCGGCGGCCTCGACACCTCGGTGATCGTGCGCTGGCTGGAGCAGCGCGGCTACGAGGTGATCTGCTTCTGCGCCAATGTCGGGCAGGAGGAGAAGTACAAGGACCTCGAGCGCAAGGCGCTCAACTCGGGCGCCAGCGCCTGCTACATCCGCGATGTGCAGGAGGAGTTCGTGCGCGATTTCGTCTTCCCGGCCATCGCCTGGAACGCCAAGTACGAGGGGCGCTACCTGCTCGGCACCTCGCTCGCGCGTCCGATCATCGCCAAGCACATGGTCGACATCGCCAAGAAGGAGAAGGCCGGCAGCATCGCCCATGGGGCCACCGGCAAGGGCAACGATCAGGTGCGCTTCGAGCTCACCGCCTACGCCCTGCTGCCGGGGGTGAAGATCATCGCGCCGTGGCGCGACCCTGCCTTCAACACCGTGCTCAAAGGCCGCGCCGAGTGCATCGCCTATGCCAAGCGCTGGGGCATCCCGGTCAAGGCGACCAAGAAGGACCCGTGGTCCTCGGATGACAACCTGCTGCACATCAGTTTCGAGGCCGGCATGCTCGAGGATCCGGCGGTGCGTCCGCTCGACCGCATGTACCAGAAGACCCTGCCGCTCGCGGCGGTGAAGGCCAAGCGCCAGCGCATCACCGTCGACTTCGAGCAGGGCGTGCCGGTCAAGCTCAACGGCGTCGCGCTGTCGCCGGCCAAGCTGCTGGCGAAGGCCAACGCCATCGGACGCCAGCATGGCATCGGGCGTATCGACATGGTCGAATCGCGCTTCGTCGGCATGAAGAGCCGCGGCGTCTACGAGACCCCGGGCGGCGCCATCCTGCTCGCCGCCCACCAGGACCTCGAGGCGCTCACCGTCGGGCGCGACCTGCTGCATGCCAAGAACACCCTGGCGGTGCGCTTCAGCCAGCTCGCCTATTTCGGATTCTGGTACTGCGAGGAGATGGAGGCGATGAGCGCCTTCCTCGCCTCCAGCCAGCGCCACGTCAGCGGACGCGTCACCTTGGAGCTCGAGCGCGGCAACATCATGGTGGTCGGGCGCGAGTCGGCGCACAGCCTCTATGACGCCGCCATCGCCTCGATGGAGGCCGATGGCGGGGCCTACAACCAGGCCGACGCCACCGGCTTCATCCGCCTGAATGCGCTGCCGCTGCGGGTGGCGGCGCGGCGTGCGGCGCGCTTGGCGCGCGCCGGCGCGGCGCCCTGAGCGTGATGATGCCTGTGCATGTCGAGGGCGCGTCCGATGCCCCTGTTGCGCAGGCATCGGCGCCCTACGCTGCCGCCAAAGAGGAGGAGCGCGTGGCGCCACCCCAACTCAGCGCCCGCGCCCTCGCCCGCATCGCCGCGCCACGTTTCGCCGGTGAGCTCGGCGCAACCGAGGCCGCCGCCGCCGGCTGCACCCTGATCGCCACCGAGCATGGCGCCCAGCACGCGCCCGAGCACATCAGCCTGACCATGCTGGTCGCCGGCGACGGCAACGTGCGCGCGGTGCGCTACCGCTCGCCCGCCGGCGGCGCCCAGCTCGCGGCCTACGACGTGATGGCCGAACTGTGCCAGGGGCGCAGCCTGACCGAGGCGGCGGCCATCACCCCGCGCCAGGTCGATGCCCTGCTGCGCGACCCCGACGGCGGCCCGGTGCTCGAGCTGGTCGCCACCGGGGCGCCAGACGCCGACCACCCCTTCTACGTGCTGCGCAAGGCCGTCGAGCGCCACCACGGCGCCACCGCCGCCGCCCCGGCGCAAAGCGGCGGGCCGCGCACCAGCGAATCCCTGCCGTGGACCGAGGTCGGGTTGTTCGAGAAGGTGCGCCGCATCGAAGGCGTGCTCGATACGCAGGTGCGTCCGGCGCTCGCCAGCGACGGCGGCGGCATCGATCTGGTCGACCTCAAGCAGGACGACCTCTATGTGCAGTACCATGGCGCCTGCGGCTCGTGTTCGTCCTCCATCGGCGGCACCCTGCAGTTCATCCAGGACTCGCTCAACAACAACCTTGGCACCGCGCTGACGATCAAGGTCACCGGCGCCGACGATGGCCTCGGCCTGGCCTAGGCGGGCGCGCGCGGTGGCGCACACGGGATTCGGGTTGTTTTCCCGCCCCTCGGCCTAGGATTGGCGGTCATGCTGTCCACGCCGCGAATTATGCTGCTGTCCATTATCAGCGGCCACTAGCCGACCGCAGAGCAAGTCCCTAACCGTGCCGTTCGCGCCACTTGCCTGCCCTGCAAGTGGCCTTTTTGTTTTGCGACCGGCGCCGCGGCCCGAGATGGAAAGCACATGAGCACCCCCACTCCCACTCCCACCACCTCCCCCACCGCTGCCAACGCCGGCGCCGGGGCGCTGGAGATCTACGACACCACCTTACGCGATGGGTCCCAGGGCGAAGGGGTCAACCTCAGCCTGGTCGACAAGCTCGCCCTCACCGAGGCGCTCGACTGGCTCGGCGTCGCCTACATCGAGGGCGGCTGGCCGGGCTCGAACCCCAAGGACGAAGCCTACTTCATCGAGGTCAAGAAGCTCACCCTCACGAACGCCAAGATCGCCGCCTTCGGCTCGACCCGGCGCGCGAAGGCTGCGCCCGCCGACGATGACAACCTCAGGAAGCTGGTCGCCTCCGGCGCCGACGTCATCACCATCTTCGGCAAGACCTGGGACCTGCACGTGCGCGATGCGCTGCGCATCACGCTCGAGGAGAATCTCGCGCTGGTCGGCGATTCCGTCGCTTTCCTGTGCCAGGCCACCGGGCGCCCGGTGTTCTACGACGCCGAGCACTTCTTCGACGGCTACAAGGCCAACCCCGCCTACGCCCTCGACACCCTGTCCGCCGCCGCGCGCGCGGGTGCCACCCGCCTGGTGCTATGCGACACCAACGGCGGCTCGCTGCCCGAGGAGGTCACTGCCGCGGTGCAGGCGGTGGTGCGCCGGCTGCCCAGCGCGGTGATCGGCATCCACGTGCACAACGATGGCGGCCTGGCGGTGGCCAACACCCTGGCCGCGGTGGCGGCGGGCGCGGTCCAGGTGCAGGGCACCATCAACGGGGTGGGCGAGCGCTGCGGCAACGTCGACCTCACCAGCGTCATCGCCAACGCCGAGATCAAGCTCAAGCGGCGCTGCCTGCCCGAGGGCCACCTCCAGCGCCTGACCGAGATCAGCCGCCTGGTGTGGGAGCGCATCAACTTGCACGCCCCGGTCAACCAGCCCTACGTCGGGCGTGCCGCCTTCGCGCACAAGGGCGGGGTGCATGTCAGCGCGGTGCAGCGCAACGCGCTGACCTACGAGCACATCGCCCCCGAGCAGGTCGGCAACACCCGGCGCATCCTCATCAGCGAGCTCGCCGGGCGCTCCAACGTGCAGGCCAAGTTCGCCAACCGCTATCCCAGCATCAGCGACCCGCAGCTCATCGCCAAGGTGCTCAACGAGGTGCAGGACAAGGAGAACCAGGGCTTCAGCTACGAGGCCGCCGACGCCAGCTTCGACCTCCTGGTGCGCCGCCATGTCGGCGCCTACGAGCCGACCTTCGTGCTGCACCACTACCGCATCCACGGCCTGGGCACCCCGGGCGACGAGCGCGACCTGGTCGAGGCCACGGTCAAGCTCACGGTCAAGGGCCAGCTCCGGCTGTGCGTGGCCGAGGGCCACGGCCCGGTCGACGCCCTCAACCAGGCGCTGATCGCCGCCCTGCTGCCGTCCAAGCCCACCCTCAAGGGGCTCCACCTCAGCGACTACAAGGTGCGCGTGGTCAACAGCGGCGACGGTACCGCGGCCAAGGTGCGGGTGCTGATCGAGCACCAGTTCCAGGGCCGCTCCATCGGCACCGTGGGGGTGAGCGAGAACGTCATCGAGGCGAGCTGGAACGCCCTGGTCGAGGCCATCGAGTACGCGCTCAGCGAAGCCGAGCCCACCGGCGCACCCGGCCTCGCCGGGCGAGCAAAAGGTTGAACCCTCCGGCGCGCCCGGTGCAAGCTCGCCAGTCCCGCGCTTGGCTTCGCCCAGCGCCCGCCACCATGATCCCAGAGCAGGAGCTGCCATGTATCCCGAAACCATGACCGATCCCATCCGCGACGAGGTGCAGCAGAGCGGCCTCACCGAGCTCACCACCGCGAGCGCGGTCGATGCCGCGCTGACCAAGCCGGGCACCGCGCTGGTGTTCGTCAACAGCATTTGCGGCTGCGCCGCCGGCGGCGCCCGCCCGGGGCTCTACCTTGCGCTCAAGGGCGCGGCCAAGAAGCCCGACCAGGTGCTGACGGTGTTCGCCGGTGTCGACAAGGAGGCGGTGGCCAAGGCGCGCGGCTACTTCCCCGAGTATCCGCCCTCCAGCCCCTCCGCCGCCCTGCTCAAAAACGGCGAGGTGGTGTGGATGATCCACCGCCAGCAGATCGAGGGCCGCCACCCTGAGCAGATTGCCGAGGCCTTCGCCCAGGCCTTCGCCGCGAACTGCTGAGGATCTCCCTGCCGGGCCGCTGCGCCGGGCGCCGAGCGCGGCTCTCACGCCACAGCCGGACCTGCGCCGCGCGGCGGGTTCAGAGCGATGATGCCAGAGCCGGCGCCGCCGCCGCCGAGCAGCCACAGCACGGGGTCGCGCTTCTGCCGGACTAGCCGGAACGAGGACGGCGTTCGCGGCGGGCGCGCTGCCCACCGTCGCCGCCGCGGCGCTTGCCGCTGGGACGGATGGTCCCGCCGGTGAAGCGCCGGCTGCCCGCGCGCAGGCGGGCGGCCTGCGCCAGCGCCTCGTGGCGCAGGGAGGCATACCAGGGATCAAACTGCTCGCGTGCGCGCAGGGTGGTGCGCAGCAGGCCCTCGGCGGCCTGCGCCACGCGCACGCCGCGAGCATCCCAGTGGCCGCTGTCCAGCCAGCGGGCGGCATCGGCGGTGTTGGCGAGCAGCAGGGGGGTGGCCCATTCCGCCGCGCGCGCGGCGTAGAGCTGGGGGATGACCGCCGCCTTGGTCCC
>JAYVMM010000512.1:0-7528 GCA_043758975.1 Planctomycetota bacterium
GCAGGTTCGCCTCCACCAGAAATGGTTGGCCGAGAGGCTGTCCTTGAACAGGCGGCCATTCTTCTTGGACGGGTGCAACGTGGCATGTCAGAGAAAAGCATGCTCCTAACCGGTTTGCGTGGGGTAGGCAAAACGGTACTCCTTAATGAAATCGAGAAGCATGCTCGTGATTTGGGTTACAAAACCATATCGATCGAGGCTCATGAGGACAAAAGGCTTGGGCCGTTGCTGGCGCCGCACCTCAGAACGCTGCTCTACGAACTCGATCGGGCCGAGGGCATCAGTCAGCAGGTTCGCCGTGGCTTTGCGGTGCTGCGGTCATTCATTGGGTCGATAAAGCTCGAAATAAATGACATCTCCGTAGGGATCGACGTTGAGCCAGAGCGCGGATCGGCTGACAGTGGCGACCTTGAAGTTGATGTGCCGAATCTGCTTTCTGTAATCGTCGAGGCCGCGCAGGCGCGCGGGGCTTCCGTCGCCATATTCATAGATGAAGTGCAATACTTTAATCCCAAGGAACTCAGTGCCCTGATCATGGCCATGCACAAGATGCAGCAGCGAAGGCTGCCACTCGTTCTGGTGGGAGCCGGTCTGCCGATCCTCCCCGGAATGGCAGGGGAATCGAAATCCTATGCGGAACGGCTATTCTCGTTCCCGGATATTGGCGCCCTCTCCCGTGCAGATTCGGAAAAGGCCCTTCAGCAGCCGGCCTTGGGGGCCGGGGCGGCGTTTAGTCCGGACGCCTTGCAGGAAATCTACTCCCTCACCAAGGGATATCCCTATTTTATCCAGGAATGGGGTTACCAGTCGTGGAATAAATCGCCAATCCCGACCATCGCCAAGTCGGCGGTTTCAGAGGCAACACCTGCAGTCATTGCGCGCCTAGACGCCAGCTTCTTTCGCGTGCGCTTCGATCGTCTTACGCCAAGCGAAAAGAATTTCCTGCGCGCCATGGCTGAACTTGGGCCGGGTTCCCACCGGTCGGGAGAAATCGCGGAAAAGCTGGGCGTCAGGGTAAACAGCATTAGTCCAAATAGGGCCAAGCTCATAAAAAAGGGCATGATCTTCAGCCCGGCTCATGGAGACATCGATTTCACAGTCCCCCTTTTCAATGACTTTATGATTCGGGCAATTCCAGCCTTTACTCTGTAGATCCCTCCCTTAGCCAACGAGCACTCGGCGCCGAATATTGTCACCTTCGAGATTCGGCTGGAAGACGACATCATTGGCCAGGGTGTTCGCTCAAGCTGGACCGACAATCGGCGTAACCGAGCTGCCAGCTGCCGGCTCATGCCGGCGCCCAGAGCGATCGTCGGGTCTACTTCAGCAACTCGCGCATCACCTGCCCGGAGACATCGGTCAGGCGGAAATCACGTCCCGCGTAGCGGTAGGTCAGGCGCTCATGATCAAAGCCCAGCACATGCAGCAGGGTGGCATGCAGATCATGGATCGACATGCGGTCCTCGACCGCGCGGAAGCCGAACTCGTCGGTCTGGCCGAAAGAGCAGCCGCCCTTGAAGCCGCCGCCGGCCATCCACATGGTGAAGCCGTAGGGGTTGTGGTCGCGGCCATCGCCGCTCTCCGAGACCGGGGTGCGCCCGAACTCGCCGCCCCAGACCACCGCGGTCTCATTGAGCAGGCCGCGACGCTTGAGGTCGGTGATCAGCGCCGCCGAGGCGCGGTCCATGTCGGGGCAGCGCTCTTTCAAGTTCTTGTTGATCCCGCTGTGATCATCCCACGGCTGGCCCGGACCGTAATTGACGTGCACGGTGCGCACCCCGCGCTCCACCAGCCGGCGCGCGAGCAGGCAGCCATTGGCGAAGGACGAGCTGCCATATTCCTCGCGCACCGACTTCGGCTCGGAGCTGAGATCGAAGGCATCGCTGGCCTCGAACTGCATGCGATAGGCGGTCTCCATCGCCTGGATGCGCCCCTCGAGGAAATCGTCCTGCCCGACGTCGGCCTGATGGGAGCGGTTGAGCGCCTGCACCAGGTCGAGCTGCTGCCGCTGCGCGGCGGGGTCGAGCAGGTTGTTGCGCAGGTCGCGGATCATCGCGTCGGGCTTCTTCTGGGCGCAATCGATGCCGACCCCCTGATGGCAGGCGGGCAGGAAGCCGCTGCGCGCGCCCGGCGCGCCGCCGCCCGGACTGAGTACGACGAAGCCGGGCAGGTTGTGGTTCTCGCTGCCGAGCCCATAGGAGATCCACGCACCCATCGTGGGGCGGGTAGTGGCGATATTCCCGCTGTGGAACAGGTTGCGCGCCGGGGTGTGGGTCGGGTTGAAGGTGTACATCGATTTGACCACGCACAGGTCATCGATGATCGCCGCAAGGTTGGGCAAAAGCTCGCTGACCTCGATCCCCGACTGGCCGTGCTTGGCGAAGGCGAAGGGCGAGGGATACAGCCCACCGGTGGTGCGCTCAGTGCGCAGATTCACCGCATCCGGGCGCTCGCCGGCATGGGCGGCAAGCGCCGGCTTGTGATCGAAAAGATCGAGGTGCGATGGGCCGCCGGGCATGAACAGCAGGATGGTGCGGGTGGCGGTGGGGGTGAAATGCGGCCCGACGCGCAGCGGCGGAGCGGACGGGTCCTGGGCCAGCGCCTGCCTTCCGCCGAGCATGGAGATCAGGCCGAGGGTGCCGAAGCCGGCGCCCAGCGATTGGATGAAGCGGCGGCGCGAGTGGTCGCTGCGGTCGGTAGTCATGGCCAGTATTGCACCTCATTGGTGGCGAGCAGGGCCTGAGCGTAAGCCGCCGGCGTACCGCCGTGCGAGAAGTACTCGTCAGCAAGTGTGGCTTCCGCTGCCGTCGGATCGCGCGCGAAGACCCGGTGGTAGGCCAGCCGCACACGCTCGGCGACGCTGCCGGTGGCGGTCGCCGCATTGAGCGCCGCGGCGCGCTCCTGGATGAACTGGCTGTTGAGGGTGAACAGCTGCTGGATCGGCGTGGTGGTGACCTCGCGCCCGGGGCTGTGCATGCTTGGTTCGGGGAAGTCGAAGAGCCGGAACAGGCGGTTGCCGCCCTCGCGCCCGACGCGGGCATACACCGCGCGGCGGAAGCTCCCGGTCTGGTCGATGATCTGCGACGGGCCGTACATGGTCGGGTCGAGCGTGCCGCCCGCCTGCTGCAGGCAATCGAGCAGGGCCTCGGCGTCGAGGCGGCGTGGATTCATGCGCCACAGCAGGCGGTTGGTCGGATCGACCGCGAGCGCATCATCGCGCGGACGGCTGGCCTGCTGGTAGGCGGCGGACAGCATGATCTCGCGCTGCAGCCATTTCAGCGACCAGCCGTGACTGATGAAACGCGCGGCAAGATCGTCGAGCAGCTCAGGGTGGGTTGGACGCTCGCCCTGCACGCCGAAATCGCTCAGGGTCGCCACCAACGGTCGGGCGAAGTGCCAGGCCCAAACCCGGTTGACCATCACGCGCGCCGCGAGCGGCGCGGCATCGCTGAAGAGGCGCTCCGCGAGTTCGCGCCGGCCGGAGCGGTCGCGGAATGGCGCAGCGTCCTTCGCCAGCACGGCGATGAAGCGCCGCGGCGCCACCGCCCCGGGGCGGGCCATGTTGCCACCGGGCAGCACCGGCATGTCGCGGGCCTCGCCGGCGCGCAGGTCAATGAAGGTGAAGTCGGGATCGGAACTGTTGATGAAGGTGCCGGCATCGAACACCGCATGGAAGAACGGCGCGCTGCTGCCTCGCTCAGTGGCCTTGCCCTTGGGCGCGGCCTCGACGGCCTGCCCAGCGAGGTTGCCGGTGGCCTGATCACCCGCTTTCTGAGCATCGCCCCCCTTGGCCGCGTCGGCCTTGGCGAGGGCCGGCGCCGCCGGCTTCTTCGCCACTGCCTCGTCGCCCGGCGCGGCGCGCTGGGTCAGGCGCTCGAGTTCGGCGACGAGCTCCGGATGCTCCTCGCGCAGGCCAACGAACGAGGACAGGATGCTGTCTATCTCCGCGTTCCAGCGCTGCACCTTGGCGCGCGCCTCCTCCGGCTTCGAACCCGGCTCGGTACGCATCAGATTGGCGGCGTAGCCGAGGTAGAACAGCCGCTGCTCGGCGAGCATGTAGCGGGTCTCGAGCGCGGGCTCGAGCTGGACCAGCGGCCGCGCCACCTGCCCGACCGAGGCGAACACCCCCTGCAGGGCGTAGTAGTCCTGGCTGGTGACGGCATCGAACTTATGGTCGTGGCAGCGCGCGCAGGCGACGGTCAGGCCGAGGAAGCCGCGGGTGACGGTGTCGATGCGCTCATCCCAGTCATCGGCCTGCAGGGTGCCGACCACGTCCTTGGACAAGCGCGCGTCCTTGTGGTAGACCGGGCCGAGCCCAAGGAAGCCGAGGGCGACCAGATCATCGCGCGCAATTCCCGCCATCTCGTCCGCTGCGAGCTGGAGCTGGACGAAGCGGTCGTAGGGCAGGTCGCGATTGAGCGCGCGGATGACCCAGTCGCGGTAGCGCCATGCGTAGCGGTAGCCGGGATTGGTCGCCTGACCCTGCGGATTGTCCTCGCCGTAGCGCACCACGTCGAGCCAGTAGCGGCCCCAGCGCTCGCCGTACTGCTCCGAGGCCAGCAGGCGATCGATGAGCCGGGGATAGGCATCAGGGGCCTGGTCCCGGGCGAAGGCCTCGACCTCCTCGAAGCTCGGACGCAGGCCGATGAGGTCGAGGTAGGCACGCCGGATCAGGGTGCGGCGATCGCTGCGCGGCGACGGCGCGAGGCCGGCGGCCTCCAGGCGGGCGAGGATGAACGGATCCGGGGCGCGCTCGACCCAGGCGGAATTGCGCACCGCCGGCGGCGGACGTTCAGACACCGGCTGGAACGACCACCAGCTGCGCCCGGTGGCGAGGTCCAACCCGTGCTTCGCTGCTGCTGCCAGCGCCGGCGCCGCGCCATCACCGGCGCCGCGCGGATCGGGCGCGCCGAGCTTGATCCAGGTCTCGAACCACCGGATCTGCTGCGGCTCGAGCTGCTTCTTTGGCGGCATTTGCAGATCGTGATCGCTCCAGCGCAGCGCCAGCATCAGCCGGCTGTGCTCGGGATCGCCGGCGACCAGGATGGCGCCGTCGGTGCCCCCGCGCTGCATGCCCTGCCTGGTATCGAGCCGCAGATCGCCTTTGATCTTCTCGGACGAGGCGGAGTGGCACTTGTAGCAGTATTCGCTCAGCAGCGGGCGGATGTGCTGTTCGAAGACAGCCAGCCCGTCGCCCTGGTCCGTCGGGCCCGCCTGCTCCGCTGCCGACGCCAGCGCGGCGGCCAGGCCGCAGGCAACCAGGATGCACAACCGCATGGACACATTCTACCTGCTGGAGATGGAGTTGTTGGACCTGGAGCTGCCCAGCGGGGGCAGCGTGGATGCGTGGAGTAGGACGCGCACGCAGGACCGGGGCGGCCTCAGCGCGCACTGTTGGGCAGCGGCTGCCGCGCAGCATGCAGCGCGGCGATGAGCGTACCATCGGCATCGTCGCCGCTGAGATTGCAGCACACCACGCCGCCCAGGCGCTGGCCGACAGCGAAGCGCATCGTGTCTGCCAGCACCGCGGGGTCATCGTAGGTCCAGAAGATTCCCGCCGCGCGGGGCGGCGCGCTGACGCGCACGTCAGCGACCGGGTCGGAGGCGGAGGCGGAGCCGACGCACCTGCACAGCAGCAGCGCGCAGGCCAGCCGCCGCGCCGCGGCGGTCATGTCCGCGGCGGCGCGGCAGCAGGGCCAGCCGCCGCAACCGCAGTTACCGTCACCGCGCAGGCCTGGGTGAAAGTGTGCCCAGCCAGGCTCCAGGTCAGCACCAGCTGCAGCGGAGTCACCGGCTGCTGCCCGGGCACGGTGGCGATGCTGATGCTGCACGTCACCGCCTCGGGGCCCGGGGCCAGGGTGCGCGCGGACGGGACCACGCTCATCAGCTGCACATCGGCGACCACCTGGACCTTGGCCTTGGCCAGCCCGGGCAGGCGCGACGCCGGCGCCACCACTTCGAGATGGATGCGCCGGGCCTTGGCGTCGAAGACCGCCTGGCAGCTGGGCGCACCGCCGAGCAGGGTGAGCACGGCGGTGGCGCCGCGCTCGTCGGCGCCGTCGGCGAGCGCGCTGACGGTGGCGCTGAGCTGGCGCGCGATCTCCTCCGGGCTGGCGCGCTCGCTGCGCCCGTCGAGCGCAACCAGCCGGCGCAGGCTCTCGGGCGCGGCGGCGCCCCAGGAGTCGGCCAGGGCGGCGGCGTCATCGAGCGCCGCGCGCGGACTGGTCTTGGCCTCGCCGGCGATCAGCCGCCCGCCGCCGGCGACCAGCATCAGAGCATGGAAGGCGTTGGCGAAATCGCCCTTCTCGTAATCGTAGTCGACGGGGCTGGTCTTGCGGTCGGTGGGCGCGGCGTGGAAGCCGCCGTCAGCCATGCGCCGCGCCAGGATGCGCTCGCCTTGGCCGGACCAGAAGGCGTCGTAGCAGCCGTGCTCGCCCGCCCACCACGCCGCCCACGCCATCCCCATCTCGGCGCTGGCATGGCCGGCATTGAGCTCCTCAGAAGGGAACGAGCGCGTGACGTAGCCGCCCGCGGCGCGCGCGAGCGCCGAGCGTCCCAGACCGCAGGCGTCGAGCGCGAGCAGGCCGCCGGCGGTGCGCCCGGAGCCGACCAGGCCGTCGCTCGCGCGCTGGCCCTGGCGCTGGCTGTAGCCGATGCGCCCGCTCGAGACCTCGGAACAGCCCTCGATCCAGCGCATCGCCTGGTCGATCACCAGCTGCGCAACCGGAACCCCTTCGCGGCGCGCCATGCCCAGCCCCTGCAGCGCCATCACGCTCGCCGCCATCAGGTCGCCGTAGCCCTGTGGCTTGAAGTCGTGGCACCACGAACCCTGCGGAGTCTGGGCCTTGCCCAATAGGTCCGTGTAGCGCGTTAGCAGGGCGACGATGGCCGGACGCCGTTCGACCGGCGCGGTGCGGTGCAGCTCGGCCAGGAAGACCGCACTCTGGGCGCAGCCCCAGGTCGGCTGCAGCGCGAAGTCGTGCTGATCCATGATCTGCTGCACGCGCTCGAGGATGCGCGTCAGCGCCTGCTGCCACGGACCATGGCCGAGCGAGGAGCCGTCGCCGATGAAGGCGAGCCCGGCGGTGCTCAGGCACACCCCTTCTCCGCTCGCGTTGAAATGGTAGTCGAGCTTGCCGCCGGTGATGTGCGTGCTGAGCAGCTCAAGCACGGTCTTCAGCGCCGCCTGCCGGGCAGCAGCCGAGGGCGCCGGCGTCGGCGCCGCCGGTGGCGTGCCGCCATCCGCTCCGCCGCCGACCGCGGCGGGGGCAGGGTCAGGCGCAACCGGCACCGGAGCGAGGTCGGTGATAGCACCGGCAGGCGGGAGGGCGGCGGCTGCGAGCAGGAGTGCAGCAGCGATGCTGGCGATGCGAGCCATGGCGGACCTCCGGGGCATCCGCCATGCTAGCCTGCCCGGAACTGACAAACGCTGACGATCCGGCCCAGGTCCAGCCCTGGCGTCCACCCGGAGCGTACGATTTGCAGCGCCGTCTGACCCACCCGCTGCGCCGCCGGCAGCACGGAAGCG
>JAYVMM010000513.1:0-2334 GCA_043758975.1 Planctomycetota bacterium
ACTGGGACAGCTGGCAGGGGACGGCGCCCAAGCGCCCCTGGAACGACGATTCCCGCGAGCGCTTCTTCCGCTACCGCAAGTACTGGGACTACTCCGCCGGCATCCTCGGCGATCTCATGCCGCACAAGCTCGGACCTTTCCTGATCGCCTCCGGCAACCCCGAGTTCCCCAAGCGCGTGGTCTCGCTGGGATCGCGCCGCATCTCGACCGACCGCGAGGTCGATGACACCGTCGAGGTGATGGCCGAATTCCCCAGCGGCTGGACCATGATCTTCACCGGCTCGACGGTCAACGAGCAGGGCATGCCCGACATCTTCAGAGGCTTCAAGGCCACCGTCAGCTTCAGCGGCGAGGGCGCGGTGGCGAAGCCCGAGCGCCCTTTCGTCGACGAGGTCGAGGAAGTCGAGATCTTCAAGGGCGGCGACACCGGCATCGACCTCCACCATAAGAACTGGCTGGAGACCATCCGCGGCACGACCAAGATCAACAACTGCCCGGTCGAGCTCGGCGCCAAGGTGCAGTCCATCCTGGCGATGGCCGAGATGTCGTCCCGCACCAACCGCATGATGCTCTTCGACGAGGCCACCCGCAGCGTGCGGGCGGGCTGAACCCCGCTTCCGCGCCGGGCCGCATGCGGTCCGGCGCGGTCGCTACGCGGCAGGAGGACACCACTGCAGCCGCTCGCCTGCCTCGCCATGCGCACGCGCTTCGAGCTGGTCATCGCCGATGGCGGCGATGACGCGCGGGCACGCGCCGCCGGCGAGGCGGCCTTCGCCGAGGTCGCCGAAGCCGAGCGCCTGCTGAGCGCCCACCGCGACGATGCCGAGCTGTTCCGGGTCAACGCCCTGGCCGGGAGCGCGCCGGTTACGGTCGACGCCCGCCTGTTCGCCCTGCTCGAATCCGCGCTCGAGCTGTGCGCCGCCTCCGCTGGGGCCTTCGACCTCACCCTCGGGGCCCTGCTGACGGCCTGGAACCATGCCGGCATGGCCGCCGGCGGCGCGGGGGAGGCGCCCAGCCCAGAGCGCATCGACGAGGCGCGCGCGCGTTGCGGCATGGCGCGGCTGCTCAGCCTCGATCGCGCCGCCGGCAGCGTGCGCTTCGGCGCGCCGGGCATGCGCCTGGATGCCGGCGCCATCGGCAAGGGCTACGCGCTCGAGCAGGCCGGGGTGGTGCTGCAGGAGCTGGGCGTCGGCTCGGCGCTCATGCATGGCGGCACCTCCACCGTGCTCGCGCTCGGCAGCGACCCTGCCGGGCGACCCTGGCGGGTCGCCATCCGCGATCCCGCCGACGGCCAGGGGATGATCGCCACCGCCGATCTTGCCAACCGCGCGCTCTCGGTCTCGGCGGTGCATGGCCGCTCCTTCAGCTCCGGCGGTCGCCGCTACGGCCATGTCATCGACCCGCGCAGCGGCTGGCCGGTGCAGGGCAACCTGCTCGCCGCGGTGATCACGCCTCACGCGACCGCCAGCGACGCGTGGTCGACCGCGCTGCTGGTGCTCGGCGGGGAGGGATTCGCCCTGCTTGCTGCCCACCAGCCCACCGCCGCCGGTCTGCTGGTACGCGAAGAGGCTGACGGGCGCATGGTGGTCGACCTGCACGGCAATGGTTTCACCCTGAGCGGCACCGCCGGCGGGTCGCCTGGCAGGGGGTGAACGGCTGGGTGGACCGCGGTCGCTCGTCGGGCATGCTCGCCCCAGGCCGCCGCCGCTCGCCGTGGATTGCCGCCAGCGCGATGCCGCGGCGCCCGCCCCAGGAGAAAGCCATGCCCAGCAGCCGGAGAGTCCGCAGCGTCATCAGCCTGCTCGCCCTGCTGGGCGCGCTCGCGCTCAAGGGCAGCGGCGCCGCCGGCCTCGCCGCGGCCGAACTGTTCGTCGACCAGCATCGCGCCGAGGCCGACGATAAGGGCCCGGGCAGTTTAGAGCGCCCATTGCGCACCATCAGTGCCGCCGCCGCCCTCGCCCAGCCGGGGGATACGGTGCGCATCGCGGGCGGCCTCTATCGCGAGGAGGTGCGCTCTGCGCGCAGCGGCACCGCCGCCAGCCCGATCGTCTTCGCCGCCGCCCCGGGCGCGACGGTCATCATCAGCGGCGCCGACCGCCTGCGCGCCTGGCACCCCGAGGAGGGCGTTGGGCACATTTTCTCCATGCCCTGGCCGCACGCCTTCATGACCCATCCCAACGACCCCTACCACACGCTGATCGGGCGCTGCGAGCAGGTCATGGTCGCGGGCTATGCCCTGCGCCAGGTGATCGAGCGCGCCCAGCTCGCGCGCGGCACCTTCTGGGTCGACCTCCCAGGCACACGCCTGTGGGCGTGGTCGGCGGGCGACGACAA
>JAYVMM010000514.1:0-4114 GCA_043758975.1 Planctomycetota bacterium
CTCCACTACGCCTCCCAGACCCAGCGCTGGGACGTGGTCAAGGTCATCACCGTGCCGTGGAACAGCCCCCTCAACTTCAATGAGCCGCTGCCGGCGGCTGCCGGCGAGCATCCCTGAGGCGAGCATCCCTTCCGCCGGCGCCCCGCCGGCGGGGCGCCCGCGCGCCTTGCACCGCGCGCGCGCGCAGCCAGGGTGCGCGGCGATGAGCCAGGACGAGGCGCACGCGGCGATGCAGGGCGAGCGGCTGGGCCGCTGGCTCGAGCGCGCCGGCATGCTGTGGCTGGTGGCCCTGCCGCTCCTGCGCCCGCTGATCTGGAGCGGGGAGCCCACCGACCTGCCCAACCTGCTCTATCTGGTCCTGCTCGCGGGCGCCACTGCCACCGGGCTGATGCAGCGCGCCCTCGACACCGACGCGCCGCGCGCACGCCCAGGCATGCTCACCGTCCTCGGGCTGTGCTGCCTCGCCGCGCTGGCGGCGGGTGCGGCCCACAGCCCGCTGCCGGCGCGGGGGTGGACCCTGATGGCGCTGTGGACGCTCCACCTCGCGGCGCCGTGGGCGCTGCTGCCGCTCATCGCGCGGTACCCCGCGCTCGCGCTGTGCGGCCTGGTCGCCGGCCTGCTCGGCGAAGGCGCGGTGCTGTGCGGCCAGGTCGCCTGGGAGCGTGCGGATCTGCGGCAATCCTACCTCGCCGACCCTGCCCTGGTCGCCCAGAGCAACCTCAGCGAGCAGTACCAGACGCGCATCAATTCGTGGCGCCTGGAGGGCAGCTTCCTGCTCGCCAACACCCTTGCCGCCTACCTCGTCACGCTGTGGCCGTTGGTGGCCGCGGCCACCCTGAATGCCTGGCGCAAGCGCCTGCCGTCGCGCGTCCTGCTCACCCTCGCCCTGGCAGTGGCGAGCGTGGCGCTGGCGATGAGCGGGAGCAAGGCCGGCATCCTCAGCCTGGCGCTGGCGGTGGCGGCCACCCTGGTGCTCATGCTGCCGCGCTGGCGCGCGCGCGTCGTGGTCACCACCGCCCTGGCGGCGGTGGTCGCCGGCGCGCTCGCGCTGCCGGCGGTGCGTGCGCATGCCCTCGCCAGCTTCGCGGTGCGCCTGGACTATTGGCGCGCGGCGACCGCGCTGGTCGCCGAGCATCCGCTCGCCGGCAGCGGCTTGGAGGGCTTCGGCGTGAACTATCCGCGCCTCAAGCTGGCGCGCGCCGAGGACACCATCATCGCCCATCAGGAAGTGCTGCAGGCGGCCTGCGACTGCGGCATTCCGGCGGCGCTGCTGCTGGTCGCCTGGTGGGCGGTGCTGCTGGTGCGCCTGCGTCCGCCAGGCGCCACAGCCGCCTCTGTTGCCGTGCCTGCGCCGGAACCGCCGCCGCCGCTACCTCTGGGAGTGGTGGCGGTGGCGGGCGGGCTGCTCGCCTTCGCGGTGCTCTTCGTCGGCGTGCTGCACGCCAACTTCCTCGCCTACCCGCATGGCAAGTTGGGCCTGGCGCCGGTGTGGGGGATGGCGCTGGTTACGGGCGTGACCGCGGTCATGGCCGGGCTGCGCCACCTGCCGGCGCCGTCGCGCGCGGCCTGCTTCTGCGGCGTGGCGGCCTGCCTGATGCATGCGCTCGCCGACTTCCACCTGCACAGCGCCCAGGTGGTCGGCGTGCTGGCGGTGGTTGCCGCCCTCGGCCTGGCGCGCGCCGATGCCCAGCCGGCGGCCCCGGCTCCGGCACCGCCGCTGGCGGTGCCGGAGCCGCTGGCGCGGCGGCAGTGGGCGCTGGTGCTGAGTGGCACCGCGGTGCTGCTTCTCACCACCGCCGGGGTGATGGCCGCGGCGTTGCGCCACGACCTCCTCGAGCAGGGCCGGCGCAGCGAGGACGCGCTGCGCCGCGTCGCCCTGGCGCGCTTGCCGGGCGCCGACGCGGCGACGCGCGAGCGCGCGCATATGGCCCTCGACGACGAGCTCGAGCGCCACGGCCTGCTCAACGACAACGAGCAGGAAGTGGGGGTGTTCGCCCTCACCAGCGCGCTCGAGCTGATCAATGACAGCGAGCGCTTCCCGCGCGACAGTGATCCCGCCCTGGTCGCCGCCGGCATCCTCACCTACGGCAGCGAGCTGGCGCCCACGGCGCTGCCCCAGCTCGCTCCCCAGCTTGAGCGCCTGGCGCGTGACTGGCCGGGGCACATCGCCTACGCCAAATGTGTCGCCGACCTCAAGCTGCGCCTCGCTGTGCGCGCGCGCGATGCGCACGCAACCGATGCGCCGGAACTTGCCGCCGCCGCGGTGCGCGCCGCCGCCGAGGTGGTCGCGCTCTACCCCACCTGCCTGCCCTTTCGTGAGGGCTTGATCGCCGCCGCGCGCCTGGCCGGGGACGAGGCCACCGCGGCGCACGAGATCGCGATGATCCGCGCTCTCCAGGACGAGGTCTACTACACCAGCCGACCGCACCGGCGCTGGTGAGTCCGCCTCACACCCGAGGCCTACGAACCGCCGCCGACCAGGGTCACCACCTCGAGCACATCGCCCTCAGTGAGCGCGGTGGCTTGGTGATCGGCGCGCCGGACCAGCTCGCGATTGCGCTCGACCGCGACGCGGGTGGCGGGCAGGCCGAGGCTGGCGACCAGGGTGGCGACCGAGGCGCCCGCGGGCAGCTCCTGCTCGACGCCGTTGACGGTGATGCGCATGGGGGCGCCATCATCGGCGCCGTCGCCGTCCGGCAACCGCCGCTCAGCCGTCAACCAGACCAAGTTCGCGCGCCTGCGCCAGCACCAGGGGCAGTCCCTCGGCGAGCAGTACCTGGCAGTCGTCCCGGCGTTCCAGGCTGAAGAGCGCGACCAGCAGGTTGCGGCGGAAGCGCTGGTAGCCGATGCGGCGGATAGCCCGCCCGGCGAAGTGGAGGTCGAAGCTCTCGGCGGTGACCTGGAGCAGGACCGCGTCCTGCTCCTCGCCCTTGAGGCGGGGATCGCCCGCGGCGGGTGCGAAGCGGTTCCACGGGCAGGCCTCCTGGCAGAGGTCGCAGCCGAACCACCAGCCGGCGAAGCGCGCGGCCAGCGCGCGCGGGATCACCCCCTGGTGCTCGATGGTGAGGTAGCTGATGCAGCGCTCGGTGAGCACCCGGCGGTCGACCAGGGCGCCGGTCGGGCAGCGCGTCTCGCAGGCGGTGCAGCTGCCGCAGCGGTCGGCGGCGAGGCCGGCGTGGTGGGCGGCGAGCGGCGCTTCGGTGAGCAGGGCGCCGAGCAGGCGGTAGCTGCCCGCGCTGGGCGAGATGAGCAGGGCGTTGCGTCCGATCCAGCCCAGCCCCGCGAGCTGGGCCAGGGTGCGCTCGTTGAGGGGGGCGGAGTCGACCGCCGCGCGTGTGCGCCAGGCGATGCCATGGTGCGCGCTGAGTGCGTCGCCGACGCGGGCGAGCTTGGCGCGGAAGAGGTTGTGGTAGTCCTTGCCGGCAGCATAGCGCGCGCGCTGGAGTGCGCCGCAGCCGGCGTACGCCTGGTAGGGCAGGGCGGCGAGCAGGATGGCGCGGGCGCTGGGCAGCATGGTGGTGGGGTGCAGGCGCGCCTCACTGGTGCGCGCCATCCAGTGGAGGTCGCCGACGCCATCGGCGAACAAGCGCTCGAGCCCCGCGCCCGGCAGCGCGGTAGGCGGTGGGCTGAGCACCGCCAGCGCCTGCAGCCCCTCGCGCTCGGCAGCCTCCTGAACCTCCTTGAAGGCGATGAACGCGGGCATCCGCTATGTTGTGGCCGCCGCCAAGCGGACGACAACCCGCATCCCCGCTCGCCTCAGCCCCAGACCCCGCACAGGCCGAGCTCATCGTCGAGGTCGCGCAGCTGGCGGCTGCGCCCGCGCCCGCCGCTGCGCCCGAGCCGGCTGATGGTCTCGGACAGGCTATCCGGGCGGCCCAGGGCCCAGCCGCGGGCCAGCGCCAGGCCGTAGGTGCGGCGGTCCGGGCTGCGCAGGTTGGCGGCGAAGCGGTCGAGCCAGCGCTGGCCTTCGCCTTCCGGCGGCGGCGCCAGCCCGGGCGGCGATTCGTCGGTGGTGAACAGGCTGGCGTCCGGCCCCAGGCGCAGCGGCAGGCCGGCGAGGGTGACCGGCCCGCCGCCGTCGTGGCCGAGACGGCTGCTGGCGACCGCCGCCTGG
>JAYVMM010000515.1:0-7554 GCA_043758975.1 Planctomycetota bacterium
CGCGGCTAGGACCTTGGTATGCGCGTCCCTACGGCCAGCCCAGCGCGCGCCCCCGGCTGCTCCCGCGGGGGCAGCCGATGAGCACCTTCGCCGACGAAGCCCAGGCGATCCGCAACGAGGTGCCGGTCGAGCGCCAGCTCACCGGCAGCCGCCGCCTGCTGCGCTTCACCGTCGGGCGCGGCCACCTCGCGCGCGCGGCCAAGCCGTGGCGGCTCGACCGCTACCTGCACGCGCTGCTGCCGACCATCAGCCGCAGCATGATCCAGCGCTGGATCGCGCACGGCTGCGCCAGCGTCGACGGCGAGCGCGGCGCATCCGATCAGCGCGTGCGCCCGGGCCAACACGTCGCGCTCGATGCGCCGCTGCCGGCGCGCTCGCCGGAGCAGGCCGCGCCCGCCGCGCTCTGCGTGCTCTACCACGATCGCTGGCTGCTGGTGGCGGACAAGCCGCCGGGGCAGCTCGCGCACCAGGCCGGGCGCATCATGACCGGCACCCTGCTCAACCAGGTGCAGGACTGGCTGGTCGCGCGCGGCGGGGACGCGCGCGCGGCGCGCCTGGTCAACCGCATCGACCGCGACACCTCGGGCATCGTGCTGGTCTCGCTCGAGGTCGGCGCCCACGTCGTGCTCAGCGCGGCGATGGAGGCGCGCGACCTGCACAAGGAGTACCGCGCGCTCTGCCATGGCGTGCCCGACCCGGCCCAGGGCAGCTGGCGCGACCCCATCGGCGCCGGCCCAGGCGCTTCAATCGCGCGCGCGGTGCGCCCCGACGGCCAGCCCTGCCATACCGACTACCAGCTGCTGGAAGCGAGCGCCAGCGCCGCCGGGGCGCGCGGCTACGCCCTGCTCCAGGTGGTACTGCACACCGGGCGGCAGCACCAGATCCGCGTCCACGCTGCGCACCACCGCCACCCCCTGGTCGGCGACTGGGTCTACGGCCAGCCCTGCCTGGAGTTGCCCGGGCAGGCCCTGCACGCCGCGGTGCTCGAGTTCCCCCACCCCAGCGAGCGCCGCAGCGTGCGCGTCGAGGCGCCGCTGCCGGCGGCGCTCGCTGGGCTGTGGGCGCGCCTGCGCACGGGGGTGGAGGTGACGCCCTGCGCGCTGAGCGAGGAGCAGCGCGCCAAGCTCGACGCCGAGGAGGACGCCGCCGGGGTGCGGCGCCCGAGCTGGCTGAGCGCGGACGAGTACAGCGCCCTGCGCGCTGAGACCGGCGAGTAGAGCCGTCCCCTGGTGCGGCGTGCACTCCGGCCTAGGATGCGCCAGCATGGCCACCCACATCCAGATCCGCCTGATCTCGCTGCTCGAGGAGGCGGCCAACAGCTTCGAACAGCTCGAGACCCTCGCCAATCGCACCCTCGCCCAGATCCCGGGCGAGCAGATCGAGGAGGTCGAGCTGCGCTCGATCGAGCGCGACTACGTCAACGATGAGAACGAGCCGGGCAGCGAGATGGACCATGTGGTGTTCATCCGCTACCGCACCGACAAGGTCGAGGACGCCCAGTAGGCCGCGACCGCGACCGCGACCGCGACCCCGGCAAGCGGCGCGCGCGCCGTTGCGGCAGGCGCCGCGCCGCGCCGCGCTTGAGCGCGGGCGGAAGACCGGGATATAGTCGACGCCAGGTCACCGGCGCGAGTGGGCGGGGACGGCGGGGGGAGGCTATGCGCGCGCTGGTCGTGGATGACGATGTCGTCTGCCGCAGCAGCCGGCTTGCCCAGCAGCTGCCCTTCGGCAGCTGCGACGCCGCCGCCAACGGGCGCGAGGCGCTGCTAGCGGTGGAGCGCGCGCACGCCGCCGGCTGGTCCTACGACTTGGTTCTGCCTCGATAGCGAGATGCCGGACATGAGCGGGCAGGCGGTGCTGTGCGCGCTGCGCGAACAGGAGGACCTGCGCCCCGCCGCGCGCCAAGGTCATCATGACCTCGGCGCACAGCGAGCCGAGCCAGGTCAAGACCGCCGTCGTCAACCGCAGCGACGGCTTCCTGGTCAAGCCGGTGCGCGGCGAGCAGCTGCGTCAGCGCCTGCAGGCGCTCGGCCTGCTCCCGGCCTGAAGTATGCACCGGCCCTGACCGACCCATGGCAGTGGCCGGTAGTGGTCAGAAGTGGCCGGAGCCGGTCGGTGCCGGCCCGCCTTGGCCCGCCCCTGCGTTGTACCGCGACCTCAGCCCCCTAGCGTGGCCAGCGATGGCCGAACTCCCGCTTTTCGCGCTCAACGCCCTGCTGCCGGGCGCCGGCCTGCTCCTGCGCCGGCGCCTGGCGAGCGGGCTCGCCACCCTGGTGCCGGCGCTGGCGGCCCTGAGCGCGGCGCTCATCGCCCTGACCGGCGCTGGCGGTCTCGCCGCGCCCGCCGCGCAGCGCGGCGCCGGGCTCGCCCTCGCCGCCTACCTCGCCTGCGTGCTGGCGGCGGCGCTGGCGTGGTGGCTGGCGGGTGCACGCGCGGTCCCCGCCTCGGCGCAGGTGCATGCGCTCTACCGCGCCGCCGCCACCGCTTTCCTCACCGGCGAGCTGCCGGCGGCCGAGGCGGCGGCGCGCCGGCTGACGCGCGCACTGCCGGCGGAGGCGGGCAGCTGGCGGGTGCTCAGCCTGGTGGCGCGCGCGCACGGGCATGGCGCCCTGGCAACCGCCGCTGGCCAACGGGCGATCCGCCTGGACAATCGCACCACTTGAAGAGCACCGCCAGCGCACCACACACCCGCAGCAGGGGCGGTCTCCGCCGGGCGGCGCCGCCGCCGGCGGGATCATACCCTGAGCAGGGCGATTCCCGCCCTGCCCCGCCCATCCGCCCCGGTCGCCGTCCACCCCTATGAGCAAGATCCGCATCGCCAACGGCCCCTATCGCGGGCGGGAGAAGACGCTGAGCGACAAGGCGCTGACCATCGGGCGCGACGCCGAGGCCGGCATCCAGATCCTCGACCGCTCCGCCTCGCGCTTCCATGCCGAGATCTTCCCCGTCGGCGGCATGTACTTCGTGCGCGACCTGGAGTCGAAGAACGGCACCTTCATCAACGACGAGCGGCTCGGCGACGAGGAACTGCTGCGCGAGGGCGACACCATCAAGATCGGTACCACCGAGCTGATCTTCGAGATCGGCGCCGCGCTCACCGATGACGACAGCTCGCACCGCATCGCCTACCACGACGACCCCGATGTGCTGTCCAACACCCTCGAGTTCCGCATCGACGTGCTCTCCGACATCGACGAGCTCAAGGAGGAGCCGGCGCAGGAGAACGCGCGCAGCCTGCGCATCCTCTACCAGGTCGGGCGCATCCTCTCCGACGCCAACGAGGCGGTGGACAAGGACACCAAGGTGCTCGACTACCTGGTCGGCGCGATGCCGGCGGAGAGCGCGCTGATCTTCAAGCGCGAGGCGGCCACCGGCAAGCTGGTGCCGACCACCGTGCGCACCTCGGGGCCGCAGGTGCACCCGGTGATCAGCCGCTCGATCATCAAGAAGACCTTCAGCGAGAACAAGGCGCTGCACAGCGCCAACGCCCAGGAGGACGAGCGCTTCGAGCGCAATGCCAGCGTGGTGCAGAAGGGCATCCGCTCGGTGATCTGCGTGCCGCTGACCATCGGCGGCCACACCCGCGGCGTGCTCTACCTCAGCCGCGGCGCCGGGGGCGGCGCCTTCGACCAGCTCGACCTCGAGCTGATCTCCGCCTGCGCCATCCAGCTCGGGCTGACCCAGCACATGCTCGAGCAGCGCCGCCGCCACCGCACCGCGCTGTGGCAGCTGCTCTCGGCGATGGTGCGCGGTCTCGAGCTGCGCGAGGGCTGCCTCGGCGCCGGCGAGCGCTGCGCGCGCAGCTGCATGGCCCTGTGCGAGGCCGCCCACCTCAACGCCGCCAGCCGCGTGCGCCTGGGCATGGCCGGGCTGCTGCACCATTTCGAGCGTCTGTGTGGCGGTGATGGCGCCAAGCGCGCCCAGGCGCTGGCCCAGCTCGATGGGGTCGAGGAGCTTGAGGGCGTGCTGGCACTGGTGCGCCTGGCGCAGGAGCGCGGCGATGGCTCACGCGCGCGCAAGCAGTCCGAGGAGGAGCTCGAGGCCGAGGCGAGCATCCTCAGCGTGGCCGCCGCCTTCGAGGCGCGCACCAGCGCCGACGCCGGCGCCGATCCGACCGCCATCATCGATGAGCTGATGAAGGACCCCACCCTCGACAGCGCCATCACCCACCTGCTGCACGGCTGCCACCTCGACGGCAGCCTCTACGCCAACCGCGACATCGCTCCCTAGCGCGCTCGGCGCGCCGGGTGCGCGGGCGTCCTGGAGCGTCAGGCCTGCCGTCTGGTCCGCTTGTGCGCGTGCGTTCGCGCCCTAGGCTCCGCGGTCCCAGGCGCGCCCCTGGCGGGTGTGCGCTGTCGCTCTGCCCGTCCCGCCCGCCCCGCACCCGAAGAGATCCGTCCATGCGCGTCCTCTCCGCCGTCGTCGCCGTGAGCGTGCTGGCCGTTGTGGCGTTGGCCCTGACCGGATGCGTAAGCCCTGGACAGCCATATACCTACCTTGACATCAAGTTTTCCGTCCTGCCCGTCCTGACCCCGGCCCAGCCGACCACGAACCAGTCGGTGTCGGTGGCCTTCGCCATCCAAAACACCTGGAACCAGGACCTTCTGGGGGTGCCCTATGTGGTCTACCAGAACAGCGACCCCCTGGTGCCGACCTCGGGCACGGTGGTGGTGCCCACCACCACCGTCGACATCCCGGCCTTCGGCTCGGTGCCGGTGACCTTCACCATCCCCGCGCAGGCCGCCGGCAACTACACCTATTCGGTGGTGCTCGACCAGGCGCAGCTCTTCGCCGAGCGCGATTTCACCGACAACACCGCGACCTTCAACGTCACCTTCGCCGACCAGGACATCTCCTTCGGCACCCCGGCGCCGGTAATCAACGACCTCTCCAACCCGTCCAATCCGCTGCACACCGACCCCCTCAGCGTGACCTTCTACATCCAGAACACCGTCAACTTCGCGCAGACTGCGCCGCAGCCCGTGCCGGTCACCTGGCAGGTGCAGCTCAACGGCGTGGTGGTGGCGGGGCCGACGACCCTCTCGGTGCCGCCCTCGACCACCACCCCCAACCCCGCGCTGCCGCCGCCGGCGGTGCCGCCAGTGGTCACCCCAACCCCGGTCACCTGGGCGCTGCCGGCCACCGGATCTGCCGGCGGCTTCACCTATGTCATCATCCTGTCCTGCCCCACCGGACTGGACAGCAATGCCAATGACAACATCTCCGAGGCGGTCTTCGTCATCCCCGCCGGCAACTAGCCCGGCCCGCGCGCACCCGCGCACCCGCGCACCCGCGCACTTCAGCAGCCTAGGCGAGGGCGGCGAGCTCCCGCCCACGGCGCTCGGCGGCCTGCAGCGCGCGCACCAGCAGGCCATGGAAGTCGCCCTGCGCGAGCACCGCCAGAGCCGCCGCGGTGGTGCCGCCCGGGCTGGTGACCTGCTCGCGCAAGCGCGCGGGCGGCTGGCCGCTGGCGAGCAGGTACTCCCAGGCGCCGGCGCCGGTCTGGCCGACCAGCAGCTGCGCCTCCTCCAAGCTGAAGCCGAGGCTGGCGGCGGCGGCGAGCAGCGCCTCCGCGAAGGCGAAGAAGTAGGCCGGTCCGCTGCCGGAGACCGCGGTGATGGCGTCCATGCGCGCCTCGTCGGCCACCGCCAGGACCTTGGCGCAGGGCGCGAACAGCGCGCTCGCCAGCGCGAGGTCATCCACGCTGGCATGTTCACCGCGGCACAGCCCGACCATGCCGCGCCCGATGGCGAGCGGGGTGTTGGGCATCGCGCGCACCACCCGGCTGCCCGCCGGCAGGAAAGCGGCGAGGCGGGTGGTGGGGATGCCGGCGAGGATGGAGACCAGGAGCTGGTCCTGCCGCCAGGCGCTGGCGAGGCCGGGCACCACGCTCGCCGCCAGCTGGGGCTTAATCGCCAGCACCACCAGTCCGGCGGCAGCGACCGCCTCGTGGTTGTGCGCGGTGACCAGGCAACCGCGCGCTGCCAGCTCGGCGCGCTTGCCGGGGTCGGGCTCGGCGACGGTGATGGGCGGGCGTCCAGGCACGCCGGCGAGGCCGGCGATCATGGCGCTGGCCATGTTGCCGCCGCCGATGAAGGCAAGGGGGGGGAGCGGGGTGGCCATGGGTTGCGCAGGTTAGCGCACGCCGCCGCCGCACCAGGGGGTGGTGGCGCCACGCGCGGCGCTACCGTCGGAGCATGTCCCTGCGCGAGCTCCAGCTCGACGGCCTGCCCGGGCCGACCCATCATTTCGGCGGCCTGAGCCCCGGCAACCTCGCCAGCCAGGAGCACGCCCGGCGCGTCAGCTCGCCACGCGCCGCCGCGCGCCAGGGCCTGGCCAAGATGCGCCTGGTGCTCGAGCTGGGCGCCGACCAGGCGCTGCTGCCGCCGCTACCGCGCCCCGACCTCGGCCTCCTGCGCGCGTGCGGCTTCAGCGGCGATGACCACGCCGTGCTCGGCGCCGCGGCGCAGGAGCCCGGGCTGCTCGCGCTCGCCAGCGCGAGCGCCTTCATGTGGACCGCCAATTGCGCCACCGTGGTGCCGAGCGTGGACAGTACCGACGCCCGGTTGCATCTCGTGTGCGCCAACCTCGCCGCGATGGCGCACCGCGCGCGCGAAGGGCCCGCGCGCGCGCGCCAGCTGCGCGCGCTGTTCGCCGGGCTGCCGAGCGCGCTGGTCCATGAGCCGCTGCCGCCGCTGCAGGCACTCGGCGACGAGGGCGCCGCCAACCATACCCGCCTGTGCGGCGACGACGGCGTCGGCCACCACCTCTTCGTCTATGGCCGCGGCGGCGACGCCGGCGGCCCGGGACCGCCGCGGTTGCCCGCGCGCCAGGCGCTCGCAGCCAGCCAGGCGGTGGCGCGCATCGCCGGCCTGCCGCGTGCGCGCGCGCTGTTCGCGCGCCAGCATCCGGCGGCGATCGACGCCGGCGCCTTCCACAACGACGTAGTGATGGTCGGCGCGGACGGGCTGCTGCTGCTGCACCAGGCCGCCCTGGTCGACCAGCCGGCGCTGCTCGCCGAACTTGCCCGCCGGGTGCCCGGCCTGCGCATCGCCGAGATTCCCGAGGACGAGCTGCCGCTCGCCGAGGCGGTGCAGAGCTACCTGTTCAACAGCCAGCTCATCGCCACCGCCACCGGCACCGTGCTGGTGGCGCCCAGCCCGGCCGGCGAGGGGCGCGCCGGGCGCTGCCTGCGCCGGCTGGTCGAGCAGGGATTGCTGGCGCGCGTGGCCCTGGTCGAGCTCGGTGAGAGCATGGCCAACGGCGGCGGCCCCGCCTGCCTGCGCCTGCGCGTTCCGCTCACCGCCACCGAGCACGCCCAGCTGCCCGCGGGAGTGCGCCTCGACCACGCGCGCATCGCCGCCCTGGAAGCGTGGGTCGACCAGAACTACCGCGAGCGTCTGCTGCCCGGCGACCTCGCCGACCCCGCGCTGCTCGACGAGGGCGAGCGCGCCCTCAGCGCGCTCGCGCGCCTACTCGCAGACCCGCCGCCGCCGCCGCCGCCGGCGGCGGCGGCGGCGGCGGGTCTGCGAGTAGGCGCGCGAGCGCGCTGAG
>JAYVMM010000516.1:0-3053 GCA_043758975.1 Planctomycetota bacterium
CGCTCGTCCTGCCCAACGCGGTGATCGCCCCCGGCTACGGCACCGCCATCCTCACCCTCAAGGATGGCAGCAGCATCGCCGGCAGCATCCTCAGCCAGACCTTGGATGAGACCGTGGTGCGGCTCGCCGACCTCAGCAAGGTCACCATCCCGGCGGGGAAGATCGAGCACATGTCGCCACCGGTGTCGCCGATGCCGCCGATGGGGCCGCTGCTGAGCAAGGGCGAGATGCGCGACGTGATCGCCTACCTGACCTCGCTCAAGTAGCCGCTGCCAGGTGCGGCGCGCGCGCGCACCCGTTGACGAGGGTGTCGCCGATTGCTGGCTCTTGCGTGCGCGCTAGCCTGGTGCGGTACGGCGCAGCCGCCGTGCGCGGGAGGGGCGGTGGACGGTCAGGGTCTCGCAGGCCGGCGCTCATACCGGTCCCCGGCGCTGTCAGCCCATGCTGGTCGCCTGGCGGGCGTGCTGCTCGGCGCGCTTGCGCTGCTGGCCGTTCCAGCCGCCGCTGCCGATGCCACCACCGCCAGCGAGGTGGTCGAGGAGTCCGCGGCCTGGTTGGCCATCCGGATCGACCCGGCGCGCATGGTCAATCAGCATCTCCATGCGGGTGACAATGCCTGCGTCCCCGCCACCCTGCTCAATGCCCTGCGCTGCGGGCCGGCGGACTTCCAGCGCTGTGCCGACGCGCTCCCCGGTGGGACCGACCGTGAACGCATCGAAGGCATCATCAGCGGCGCCGGCAGCATGCCGTCGTTGGTGGAAGCCGGGCAGCCCTGCTACAGCGACACCATCGGCGTGCGCGCCGAGGACATCGCGCCCATGTGCGCACGGCTGCTCGCGGGAGCCTCCTCCGGCGCCCCGAGCGGGCGCTACTTCGACCGCGTGGGCGAGGAGGATGTCCGGGCGCAGGTCGTGCGCACCCACGGTCTCCTGCTCGCCTCGCTCACTGCCGGGGTGCCGGTGGTGCTCAGCCTGCGCGCCTTCACCGCCAACCGCCCGGACGAGAGCAAGGAGATCCTCTGGAATGGCCTGGGCGGGCATGCGGTGCTGCTCGTCGCCCTGCCCCGGGCGGTGGGCGCGGGGGCGCTCGGCTTCCCCATGCGCTACGTCGATCCTTGGACCGCCAGCGTCAATGAGGCGTATGTCCGGGGTGAGCAGGTGCGTGGTTTCAAGGCAGTTAAAGGCAGTGGCAGCAAGGGTTTCGTGTGGCTGGAGAACGCCTTCCTGCAGATCGATGCGCCGTTCCTGCAAATGGGGACCCAGCGCCTGCGTTTCTATGAGCGCAGTTTCATCACGCTCGATTACGGGGTTGGCCGCTTTCCAGAGACAGCCAAGCCCTGAACTTTCAGCACCAGTAGCGTGACGCTGGGCCGCCGGCCTTGCGCGGGAATCCGCGCGACAAGCGCGGGGGTATCAGGTACGCTCCCCCGATGACCCGCGGCGCAGCGAGATCGACCACCCGGCGCTTCTGCACCGCCAGCTTGGCCGTCGGCGCAGCGGTTGTTGTCCACCTCCTGCTCAGCGGGCTCGCCACCGCCGCCACCGACGTGGCGCTGGCGGCCCTGGCGATCGGCTTCAGCGCCTGGTACGGCGGCAGCGGTCCGGGGCTGTCGGCGACCGCGGTGTCGACCGCGCTCGGCATCCTCCAGGCGCTCCAGGGCAACGAGCAGTCGACCGGCATCACCGAGGCGCTCTCCATGCTGGTGATGGGGGTCTTGATCAACACCATGATCCAGCATCGCGGCGAGCGCGCCCAGCTGCTCGAGGTGCGGGCACGCGACGCGCACGCGCGCCGGCGCACCGAGCAGAGCCTGGTGCACGAGCGCCACCGCCTGACGATGCTGATGGAGCACATCCCCGACAGCATCTACTTCAAGGACCGCAGCGGGCGCTTCATGCTGGTCAACAGCTACATGGCGCGCATCTTCAACCTCAGTAGCCCGCACGACGCGGTGGGCAAGAGCGATTTCGACTTCTTCACCAAGGACCATGCCCAGCCCGCCTACGATGACGAGCAGGGCATCATGCGCAGCGGCCTGCCGGTCATCAACAAGGAGGAGCGCGAGACCTGGCCCGACGGGCGGGTGACCTGGGTTTCGACCACCAAGCTGCCGCTGCGCGACGAGGCCGGCGAGGTGGTCGGCACGGTCGGCATCTCGCGCGACATCACCGAGCGCATGCACGCGATCGAGGCGCTCGAGCTCGCCAAGGCCGCCGCCGACCAGGCCAACCTCGCCAAGAGCCAGTTCCTCGCCAACATGTCGCACGAGATCCGCACGCCGATGAGTGCGATCGTCGGCATGACCGAGCTGTTGATCGACTGCGGGCTGACGCCCGAGCAGCGCGAATTCGCCGAGATCATCCAGAAGGCCGGCAACTCGCTCCTCGCGATGATCAGCGACATCCTCGACTTCTCCAAGATCGAGGCTGGCAAGCTCGGCCTCGAGAGCATCCCCTTCGACCTCAGCCTGGCGCTCGAGGACGTCTCCGAGCTGCACGCGCCCAACGCCGAGGCGCGCGGCCTCGAGCTCATCCACCGCCTCGCCCCGGGCACCCCGGTGCGCGTGGTCGGCGACCCCGGGCGGCTGCGCCAGGTACTCAACAACCTGGTCGGCAACGCGATCAAGTTCACCCCCAGCGGGCACATCCTCATCGATGTCTCCTGCATCAAGATCGCGGACAGCCACGCCGTGCTGCGTATCGCGGTCGAGGACACCGGCATCGGCATCGCCGACGACAAGCTGGGTGCGATCTTCGACAAGTTCACCCAGGCCGACTCCTCGACCACGCGCGAGTACGGCGGCACCGGGCTAGGCCTGGCGATCTGCAAGGAGATCGCCCACGCCATGGGCGGCAGCCTGAGCGTGACCAGCACGCACGGCAGCGGCTCCAGCTTCGTGCTCACCATCAGCCTGCCGATCGATGCCGCCCCGCAGGAGGAGCGCCGCATGCCGTCGGGGGCGCTCAAGGGCGTGGCGGTGCTGGTGGTCGAACCCAACCTGGTGATCCAGCGCGTCTACAGCGAGCAGCTCGAGGCCTGGGGCTGCGCAGTGG
>JAYVMM010000517.1:0-4055 GCA_043758975.1 Planctomycetota bacterium
ATCGGCGGCGCTGGTGCCGGAGCCGATGAGCTGGTGCTTGGAGCTGAATAGCCGCACACGCGCCCCCGCGACCCCCTGTGCACTCGCCAGCGAGGTCACCCACACCGTGCAGGCACCGGCGCCGCGGTGGCAGCTCAGGGCGAGGTCGCTCAGGGATACCGTCAGGTTGCTTGCTCCGGAGTGGTACCAGCTGGCGTGGTCGCGCTCGACCAGGCGATCCTCGTCGCGCTGGTCCAGTTCGAGCAGCAGCACGCCATCGGCGCGCGCCGCCGCCGGCAGTTCGCGGTCGAGCGCCAGGCGCAGATCCTTGATCTGGTTGCGCTGTTCGCCGATGGCGATGCGGCGCTCGAACAGCGGACGCCCGAGCGACTGGACATTGCGCCGCCAGGACCCCTGCTCGCTCCAGGCGAGCAGGTTGTCATCGTACAGCCGCCAGGCGCGCAGGGTGACGGTCTTGAGATTGACCGCCTTGAACGCCACCGTGGTGGTGCCCTGGCTGCCGAGGCGCCCCTCCTCGGCCGGGAACCAGGCATGGGGCGAAAGGTCGGGGAACCACACCGGCATGCGCTCAGGAAGAGGGAAGTCGCCTGTCGCGCCCGGCGGCGGGGCGGCGATCACCACGGTGTAGCGCTGCCCCGGCTTGAAGGTGCCCGTCACGTTGGCGTACTGGGAGTTGGGCTCGACCTCCAGGCGCATTTCGACCGGCGGTTCGACCTGGACCACCTGCTGCAGCATGCCATGGCGCAGCTGACGATTAAACTGCAGGCGGATGCTGCCGCTGCCATCATCCTCCTGGTGCACCTGCGCCAGCTCGAGGCAGAGTGCGCCGTCGATGCGCACGTTCCGGCTGGTCGCCCATGGCACCCCGAGCGGGCCGGAGACCCCGGTCAGCCCAGCCTTGACCGCGAGCGTGAGGTAGAACATCGCCTGGTGGGCGACCGGGTGGCCGTGCAGGGATTGCGTGGTCAGCACCACCGTGCGCCCCACCGAGCGCCAATCGCGTACGGCCACCGGCGTGCCGTCTGCCTCGGCCAGGGTGATGGCGTCGGCGGCTGCGGATTCCGACACCTGGTCGCTGAATTCGACCGCGATCTGGTAGGCGCCATCGTCCTGGGCGAGGAGCAGCTGCGCGCTGCGCACATCCAAGGCCTCGGTGTGGATGTGCGCGGTGAACGGCGCGGGCAAGCGCAGGCCGGTGCGCGAGCGCAGGGCGCGTGGATTGAGCGTGATGGTGTAGGCGGTGCCCATCGCGACCTGGTCCGGGGCGAAGGAGAGATGATCATCGTTCGCCCAGCTCCATGCCCCCGCGAGGAACGGGGAGATGGTGGCGATCGACGGTCCGGGCGGTCCGTCGCTGATGTCCATCAGCGAGTTGAAGTGGAAGACCACCGGTCCGGCCGACTTCAGCTGGCGGACCACCTCCCCATCGGGGAAGGCCGCCGTGTTCGTCGCCATGTCCCTCATCAGCAGCAGGCCGTACTCGCTCGGGTAGACGCGATCGACTGCGAGGACCTCTACCGGCGGCACGGTGAGGATGCGGTGGTAGCCGTACCAGGCCAGGATATTGAGCACCGCGAAGATAAGGACCGTTACCCGGAAACGCATGTCTGCCTCCTGTCTGCCGACGCCATCGCACTACCGCACTACCGCACCACCACATGAGCGCATCACCGCACCACCACCACCGCCACTGCCGCCTGGCCACCCTGGTCCACCACCCGCAGCTGGTGGCGCCCGGCATGCGCCGTCCACCACACCGGCTGGCCCGCCGCCACCGCGGCGAGCGGGGCTCCGTCGACGAACCACCAGCGCATCCCCTCGCCGCCGCCGTGGCAGGCGAGCGCCAGCCGGCCCCGGCCCGCCAGCGCGTCGGGGTCGGTGATGACCTCCACCCCGCTGGGCGGATTGGTGATGACCAGGGGCGCTTCGACCACGCTCGGCGGCGGTCCCGCCGCCGCCCCCATATCGACCACCGGCCACGACGGCCCACCGCCGTCGGTGGCGGCGAGCAGCGCGAGCGCGAGCGGCGCCGCCGCTTCGCCGCCGACCAGCGCGGGCGTACCGGGCCCGCGCGTGGTGCCCAGCCACACCGCCACGCAGAGCCGCGGGGTCACGGCGACGCACCACGCGTCGCGATGGCCGCTCGACGTCCCGGTCTTCCAGGCCGGCTCGAGCCCCGCCGCCGCCGGGCAGCAGGCGGCGGTGCGTTCGCGCTCGCAGAGCGCACGCAGCACCGCCCAGCAGGCCGCCGCCGGCAGCAGCGCGGGGCCGTTCGCCGCCGGGGCCTGATCGGAAAGCAGGCGCGGCTGCAGCCGACGTCCGCCCAGTGCCAGGCCGCCGTAGGCCGCCGCCAGTGCGCGCACATCCGCCTCCGCGCCGCCGATCGCCAGCGCCAGGCCGCTGCGCGCCGCCTGGGCGGACATGCCGGTGAGACCGAAGGCTTCCATGAGGGCGGCGCAACGCGGCACGCCAAACTGCTCAAGGAGATGCATGGCCGGGAGGTTGCGGCTGTCGCGCAGCGCCTCCGCCGCGCTGCAGCGCCCGCGCCAGGCATGGTCGTAATCCACCGGCGCCCATCCCGCCCAGCCGGCAGGATCGTCGGCGAGCGGCGATGCCGGGGTGGCGATGCCGCGCGCGAACGCCCCGGCGTAGATGAAGGGCTTGAGCGCCGAGCCGGTCGAGCGCGGCGTGCGCGTCAGGTCCAGCCAGGCTGGGCCGCCGACGCTGACCAGCGCCTGCCAGGTTCCCGCCTGCAGATCGAGCACCGCCGCCGCCCCGGCATCGACGCCGCTGCTGCGCAGCGCCGCCAGCCGGCTGCTGAGCATGGCGTGCGCGCTGCGTTGCACGCCGAGGTCGAGCGCCGTGGTTAGCGCGCCGGGGTGCGCGCGCGCCGCATCGCTGAGCAATGCCAGCGCGCCGATCTCCTCCGGCGCGGGCGGCGCACCGCCGGCGAGGATCACCGGCTCGGCCAGCGCCAGCTCCAGCTCGTGCGCATCGATTACGCAAAGCTCGTGCAGGCGCACCAGGACGCGGTCGCGACGTTCGTGCGCGCGCTCGGGGTGGCGGTCCGGGCGCAGGTATTCCGGGCGCTGCGGCAACCCGGCGATCAGCGCGGCCTGGGCGAGCGAGAGCGCGTCCGGCGCCACGCCGAACCAGCGCCAGGCCGCAGCGCCGGCGCCGACCACGTTGCCGCCGAAGGGGGCGCGCTCGAGCCATTCGGCGAGGATGGCATCCTTGCCCAGGGCCAGCTCGATCTGGCGCGCACGCAGCGCCTCCATCGCCTTCGACCACCACGAACGTGCATGCGGCTGGCGCAGCCGCTGCAGCTGCATGGTGATGGTTGAGGCGCCGCGCACCACCCGCCGGGCGCGCAGGTCCTGCCACAGGGCGTTCGCCACCGCGCACCAGTCCACACCGGCGTGCGCCCGGAAGCGCGCATCCTCGATCGCCACCACCGCCTGCGGCAGCCAGCGCCCATAGCCCTGCGCCGGGCGCGGCAGGCACCACGCTCCGTCGGGTGCGGTGAAGGCCGCGAGCGGGCGGCCCGCGCGGTCCAGAACCACCGTCGATGGAATGGGATCGCGCAGCGCCCCATTGGGATACGGCAGCAGCCGCGCGGCGCACTCGAACAGCACCGGCGGCAGGACCAGCAGGGCGGCAACGCACAGCGCCAGCCAGAATCGGCGGCGGCGCCAGACGCGCGGACGGCGCTGGAGATCGGGTATAGCCACAGCTGGAGAGGACATCACGCCGGCCACAAGGAACCGCCCAAAGTGCCTTATTATACCAAGGCGGGCGGCGCGCGACAAGATGGCGCGCGGAAACCCGGTAAAACCCGGTGAAAACCCGCATTTTCTCCGTGTTCCGGAAAGTCCTTGCAAAACTCATGATTCCGCAGGTCGCGAAACCGGCCGTTTTCGCCCACGGCTGGGACTATCCACAGGCGGATGTCTGCGCTCACCCGCCCTGATCGAGCAGCCAGCCCCCGGCGGCCATCCGGCGGATTCCCGGCGGCACCGTGGGTGGCAGGACATCCATGGTCATGCCAATCACCG